>NZ_JAGHWR010000037.1:0-22679 GCF_017746155.1 Xanthomonas sp. D-36-1 | reverse complement strand
AATCCGCAACATCGTCGCCAGTGCGTACGGCTGCCGACCTGGCCGCCCCGACACTGGATAGTGCGGCGCGATCAGGGCAAGCAGTTGCTGCCACGGAACAACCTGCTCCATCTCGGCAAGAAAGATCTCGCGCCGGGTCTGCTTACGCTTGCCCAAGCCCTCAGCGTCACCGAACGTCAGCTGCATGGATGAATCCTCTACATAAGGCGATAGTGTCGCGCATCTGCGGTGAGTTGATCAGACCTTCCCTAGGGCATGCATGAGAATGGATGGACTGCATGACGGTCTCCAAAGATAAGCGGCCGCGCTCAGCCAAGCGCGAGGGTGTTAAATTGCAGGATGGGCAGCAGGATCGACAACACGATCACCGCCACCACGCCGCCGAGCAGCACGATGATGGCCGGCTCCAACAGGCTCATTGCGGCGGTGGTGAAGGCCTCGAATTCGCGCTCCAGGTAATCGGCGGCACGCTCCAGCATCGGTGCCAGGCGTCCGCTGTTTTCGCCACTGGAGGCCATGTACAGCAGCGTTGGCGGAAACACCGCCGCGCGCTTCAGGGCCGCGGCCAGACTGCCGCCTTCGCGGATCGCAGTGACCATGGTGTCGGTGGCCAGCCGCAATGCGCGGTTGTCCACGGTGCGCGCAGCGATCATCAGCCCCTCCATCAATGGCAGGCCGCTGTTGACCATGATCGCCAGGGTGCGTGCCATGCGTGCGGCGTGCAGATCGCGGATCAACCGGCCCAGCAGTGGCGCGCGCAATAGCGCCCGGTCCGCTGCAAGACGCAGCGCCGGGCGTTTGAGCAGCTGCACCGTTGCAACCAGCGCCAGCACCAGGACGATCAGCAGCGGGATGCCTGCGTGCAGCAGGAAATGCGACACGCCGATCACCACGCGCGTCAGCAACGGCAAGGCGCGGCCCATCGAATCGAACTGGTCCACCACCTTGGGCACCACGAAGGTCATCAGCACGATCACCACCGCACCGGCGGTCGCTGCCAGCGCTGCCGGATAGACCAATGCAGACTGCAACTTGCTGCGCACCTGTGCCTGGCGTTCGAGCAGATCGGCCAGTCGTTCCAGCACCTGCGGCAACGCACCCGCGCTTTCGCCGGCGGCCACCATCGCGCGATACAACGCAGGAAACGCCTTGCCCTGGCGTGCCATCGCATCGGACAGGCGGAATCCTTCGACCACCAATGCGTGTGTCTGGCTGGTGACCCGACGCACGCCGCGGCGTTCGGACTGTGTGCCGATGGTGCGCAAGGCCTCTTCCAGCGGTGCGGTCTCCACCAGCGTGGCGAGCTGGCGGGTGAACAGCACCAGATCCTTGCCACTGAAGCGCGCCACGCGCACGGCCGTGCTGGCGGTCGCGGCCGCAACTTCCACACGCACCGGCACCCATTGGCGCTGTTCCAGCTGCGCACGTGCGCTGTTTATGCTGTCGGCACTGATCACGCCGTGCCGGTTACGCCCATGCAGATCGAGCACGGTGTAATCAAACTGCGGCATGCGCGTCGTCCTGTTGGCGGGTCACACGCAGCGCTTCTTCCAACGTGGTCAGGCCCTGCAGCACGGCCGCGCGTGCGGCCTCGCCCAGCCGCGGCGCGCGTGCGAAGGCGACAGCAGCCAGCGCGTGTTCGTCGGCGTTGTCGCCGATCAAACGGCGCATCGCATCGTCCACCGCAATCGCTTCGTAGATGCCCACGCGCCCGGCATAACCGCTGTGGTGGCAGACGTTGCAACCCACGGCGGTGTAGATCGCTGCATCGGCCGGCGCATCCAGCAGTTGACGCGTGCCGGTATCGATCGAACGCTCGCTACGGCACTGCGAACACAAGCGCCGCACCAGCCGCTGCGCCAGGATCAGCCGCAAGCTGGAGGCGAGTAAGAAGGGTTCGATGCCCATGTCGCGCAGCCGCGTGACTGCACCCACCGCATCGTTGGTGTGCACGGTGGAGAGCACCAGATGGCCGGTGAGGCTGGCCTGCACCGCAATCTGCGCGGTCTCGGTATCGCGGATCTCGCCGATCATCACCACGTCCGGGTCCTGGCGCAGAATCGCACGCAGGCCGGCGGCGAAGGTCATGCCGACGCGTGCGTTGACCTGGGTCTGGCCGACGCCGTCGATGGCGTACTCCACCGGGTCTTCCACGGTGAGGATGTTGCGCGAGCCATCGTTGAGCAGGCTCAGCGACGCGTACAAGGTCGTGGTCTTGCCCGAACCGGTGGGCCCGGTGACCAGCACGATGCCATTGGGCACCTGCAGTGCACGCTGCACGGTGTGCATCACCACAGGTGGCATGCCCAGTTGCGCCAGCGACAGCGTGCCCTGTTCCTTATCCAGAATACGCAGCACCACCCGCTCGCTGCCGCGCGTGGGCAAGGTGGAGACGCGCACATCCAGCGCCTTGGCCCCCATCACCAGCGACACACGCCCGTCCTGCGGGATGCGTTTTTCGGCGATATCCAGCCGCGCCATCACCTTGACACGCGACACCAGCAGCGGCGCGATGCGTCCGGGTAGCGTGGCCGCCTCGCGCATCACGCCATCCACGCGCAGGCGCACACGCAAGCGCGATTCGTAGGATTCCAGATGCACGTCGGATGCACCCAGCCGTGCGGCCTCGGCGATGATGCCGTTGATCAGGCGGATGATCGGCGCATCGTCCTGGCTGTCGAGCAGATCGGCGGTGGGGATGTCGTCGATCAACGAATCCAGGCTGCCATGCAGGTCCAGCGCTTCCACCTGCACCCCTTGCTCCAGCCCGGCATCGGCGTAGATCTCCGACACATGCCGGTCGAACACGGGGGCTGCCAGCGTGCGCACCTGCAGCGGCATGCCCAACGCGCGGCGCAGCTCGATCAAGGCCTGCACATCGCCACCTTCGCGCAGGCCGATCTGCGCCGTGGTGTCGCTGCCAAGCAGCACCACGCCGTGGCGCTTGGCGAATGCATAGGAAATTCTGGCGCGCGCAGTGCTCATGGCATCAACGTTGCACGGGACGTGCGCCGGGCGCAGGTGTCGGTGCCGGCGCAACGGGCGATGGACCTGCCGGCAACTGCGGCGGCTGCGCACGCAAGTAGTCGCGCACCAACACATCCAGCGCCGCTTCCGGGTCGCCATCGGCCAACTGGCGGTCGCGCAGGTAGTTGTAGCGCGGCGCGGTCATGCGCTGGGCATCGGCTGCATCGCGAATGATGGTGGGGCGAATGAATACCATCAGGTTGGTCTTGTCGCGGTTGCGCGACTTGTGCCGGAACAACGCGCCCAGGCCGGGCACATCGCCAAGCAGCGGCACCTTCTCCACGGTCTGACGGTCGTTCTGATCGAGCAGGCCGCCAAGCGCCACGATGGCACCGTTCTCCACCACCACGCGCGTTTCGATCTGGCGCTTGTTGAACACCAGCTCCGACGATTGCGCGCTGACCGGACCGGCAATGGCCGAGACTTCCTGCTTGATCGCCAGCGTGATGCCGCCGGCGGTGTTGATCTGCGGGCGCACTTCCAGCTCCACGCCCACGTCCTGGCGCTGGATGGTGCGGAACGGGTTGTCGTTGGCCGCACCGAGCACTTCGCCGGTGGTGATCGGCACTTCCTGGCCCACCAGGATGCGCGCCTGCTCGTTATCCAGGGTCATGATCGAGGGCGTTGACAACAGGTTGGAGCCGGTGTCGCTCTTGACCGCATCGATGATCATGCCGAACACCGCATCGTTGCTTTGCCCAGCCAGGCCGATCAAGCCGCCACTCAAGCCCAGCAGCGACTGCGCAGCCACGTTGCGCGCCTGTTCCAGCACCGAGTCGTCGTCGGCATTGCCGCTGCGCGTGCCAGCCGCCGCAGCGGCCAACGGCACGATGCCGGGCGACGCGCCGCTGTATTGCGTGGCGATCAACGGTACGGTGCCGTTGCGGCCGGCCAGCAGCAGCTGCACGCCCAGGCGCTTGGCGGCGGTGTCGGAAATCTCCACCACGATCGCTTCGACCAATACCTGCTCGCGATGCACATCCAGCTGCCGGATCACGTCTATCAAGGCGCGCTGGGTCTCCGGGTCGGCGTTGATGATCAACGCGTTGGAGCCTGGGTAACGCACGATCACCGGGCGCTTGCCTGCGGCCGGTGCGATCACCTGCGCCTGCGCAGCGCCGGTCGCGGCGGCCACATCCACCGCATTGGTGCGAGTATCCTGTCCGGCCTGCGCCTCATTGCCTGGAGTCTGGCCGACCAACTGCTGCAACACCGGCAATAGTTGCTCGGCACTGGCGTGTTGCAAGCGCACCACGCTGACGTCGCCGCGGCGCTCGGCGCGCCCGTCCAGATCGACTGCAGTACGTACCACGCGCTGCACCAGTGCGGGATCGCCACGCACGATCAAGGAATTGCTGCTTTCCACCGGCAGCACCGACAACACGTTACTGCGCTCGCCGCCTTGCCCGAACAGCGAGGTCAAGGTGCGCGCCAGTTCCTGCGCCGAGCTATTGCGCAGCGTCACCGTATCGATGGCCGCACGGTCGGTATCGATCTGCGCCACCAACGTGCGGATGCGGCGCAGGTTATCGGCATAGTCGGCGATCAACAGGCTATTGCCTTGCGGCATCGCCATGATCACGCCACCGCGCCCGATCAACGGCTTGAGAATCTCCGCGGCGCTGCGTGCGTCCACGCGCTGCAGGGTGAAGACCTGCGTGGCGAACCCCAGGTTGCCATTGCCGGCGCTGCCGGGCTGTTGCGCGGCAGTGTCGTCGGGAATGATGCGATAGGTCGCCGGTCCGCTGGACACCGCAATCAATCCATTGGCGCGTAGCACGGCCAGCAGCATGCCCAGCAGATCGGCTTCGGACATCGCCTGCGCACGCGCCACGTTGACCGAGCCCTGCACGCGCGTATCCACGATGAAGGTGATGCCGGTGGCACGCGAGACGTCCTGGATGAAGGCGCGCAGGTCCACGTCCTGCAGGCGCACTGCCGGCGCATCGGCGGCATGCAGTGCGGTCATCGGCACCGCGGGCACTGCGAGCAACAACGTGGCCGAGAGCAGCCAGAGCGGGCGAACGGCAGTCATTGCGGGCGCTTCAAGGTCATGGTGCGGGTCTGGCCGTCGCGGCGGTAGGTCAGCGTGGCGCTCTGGCCATTGCGCAGTTCGTCCTGCAGTTCGCGCAGATGTTCTGCATCGAGCGGGCGGCCATTGATCTGGGTCAGCACATCGCCCGGCGCCAAGCCGGCCTGACGCAGCAACGCGCCATCGCCGCGCGGCATGAGGGTGAAGCCGTCACCCTCGGCGCTGGCCCGCAGACCCGCGCTGGCGAGCAACTGCTGCGGGTCGACGGCGGTGGCCGCGGTCGGGTCTGCTGCCGTGGCGACATTCGATTGCACAGCTGCCGCAACCGCAGCCGACGCGGTGGCGCCCGTTCCCGCTGGAGGGAGCGCTGCAGTAGCAGATTCACGCAATGCGATGCGACGTACACTGCCGCCAGCGCGCAGCAGCACATGATCGGCCGCGATCGCCTGGACCACAACGCCGGGCGTCACCGTGTCGCCTGCGCGGTACGCGCCTTGCCGGCCATCATTGCCGCTCAGATAGGCAGCCGCCTGGCTGCCGCCAACACGCACGCCATGCAGCACGATGCCATCGCTATTGGCGTCGGACGCGCTGCGATGGAACACATCGCGAAGCAATGCGGACACGTCGAGCGTAGCGACCGCACCGGTCTGCGCCGTGCCCAACGGCCCGATCGGCGTGAGCACCAGCCACAGCAGACGCACACCTTGCAGCACCAGCAATGCGACCACACCGCCCGCCACCGCCGTGCGAACGCCCGGCGTCAGCAACAAGGAATTCAACGAGGGCCAGGCGCGTTGCAAAGCGGACATCCGTCTTAGGATTTCGATTGGATGACAGAATGCGGCGGAAATGTGTCAGTTCGAAGAAACCGATGACACAGGCCGACACACGGTGCCACACGACAAAATGCGAACGCCCGCCATGCAATGCACAGCGGGCGTTTGCGGCACTTGCAACTGCGCCTCAGATCAGAAGCGTGCTGTCACACTGATGTCATAGCTGATGCCGGGCTGGTAGGTGTACAGGTCGACCCGATTGCTCCCCACCTTCTGATACTCCTGGTACTTGGTCTTGAGCAGGTTGCGCGCGGCAAAATTGACCGACACCGTATCGCCCGACCACGCCAGTCCCTTCTTGATCACCAAATCCAGCGAGGTGCCCGGCTTGTCGATGTAATCCGGCTGCCCGGGGCGACCACGCGCGGACACCCGCTCGCCCACGTAGTTGGCGATCAACGTCGCCTGGCTGTGCGTGCGCTCGCTCTCCACACCGATCTGCAGATTGGCGATGTCGTCGGACTGGCCCTGCAACGCGGAACCATCGCGAATGAACAGGCTCGCCTGCACCGGCGTACTGAAACCGTACGGCTGCACGGTATCGCCGTCGCTGGCACTCACCTTGGACGTGGTGCGCGTGTAGTTGCCGGACACGAACACGCGGTTGTCGCCCCACCAGTCTGCTGCGATCGGCACGTCCAGATACGTCTTGGCCTCCAGCTCGATGCCGTAGAGGTTGGCCTTGGGCGCATTGATGAAGCTCTGCACGATACCGCCGCCCGGTGCGTCGTTGACGATGGCCTCGATCGGCTTGTCGATGTCCTTGTAGAACGCGCCGATGGTGACGTACTGGCCCGGTTCGAAGAACCATTCGTAGCGTGCATCCAGATTGACCAGCTCGCTATCGACCAGGAACGGGTTGCCGAAGAACTGACGGTCAATGTCCGGGTCCAGATATTGCTGTGGCGCCATTTCGCGGAACTGCGGGCGTGCAATGGTCTTGGATGCGCCAAAGCGCAGCTGCTGGTTCTCGGCAAGGTTCCAGGTGACCGTGGCCGACGGCAACGCATAACTGTTCTGCAACGGTGCCACGCCGTCCTGGCGCGTGCCGCTGAAGATGTCGTACGGATGCACCGCCTGGGTGGCATCTTCGTAGCGCACACCGACCGTGGCGCGCAACGTCGGCATGATCTCGCCTTCTGCCTGCAGATACGCCGCCTTGACCTTCAAGGTCGCGTTGTAGGCCGCCGCACCGAAACTGCCGGTGGTTTCGCGCAGCCGCAGCAGATCGTTGCTGAGGTTGTAGTCGGAGAACAGATAATCCACGCGCTGATACTGGTTCAGGAACGGCAGCGGGCCATCCAGCGCCAGGAAGCGGAATTCGCGGCTCCACGCGCTGCGGTCGTTGTCCAGATAGGCCAGACCGCCCTTGACGGTGAAATCGTGCTCGATCGGCAAGCGCCAGCTGACATCCACGCCGCCGCTGGCGACCTTGTCGTCGACCTTGCTGAAGCGCGTGTAGTTCTGCACGCGCGAGGCATCGTGCGCCCAATAGCCATCCAGCAGCTCGTAGCGAATACCAGTTTCGTAGGGCACATCGCGGCTGGCATTGGCCACTGCAGCGCGCCATTCGATCTTCAGGTCGTCGTATTCGCCGAAGGCGTGCGAGCCGCGAAGCTGGTTGTTGATCAACTGCCGCGCGTACCACTCGGTATTGTCGTCGCGCACATCGAAACCGGCCAACTCATCGCGGCCGGCGCGGCTGCGCGCCACCTTCAAGGTGTCGTGCACGTACAACGTGGTCCAGCCGATGGTATGCCGGCCATATTCCCAGCCCAGCCCCAGCATGCCGTTGCTGCGCACGTTGTTGCGGGTGGTGGCGAAGTCGTAATCGGAATTGAACTCGACGCTGTCGCCGACAAAGATGCCGTCCTGCTGCTTGCCGCTGCGCGTGCGCCATTCGTTGTCGTAGCTGGCCACCGCGATAATGCCCAGCTTGGCCTCGCCCACGTCCATGCTGTAACCGGCGCTGCCGCCGACATTGACGTCCGGAGCGATGCTGTCCCTTTCCTGCAGCACATACAGGTTGGCATCGTTCAAACTGCGGCCGATGCGACGGATGTCCTCGCGCGAAAAGCTGCCCAGATCGACACGGCGGCCGGTCCTGATCGCATCGCGCAAGGCAGCAGGCTGCTTGCGCGTACCATCATCAACGCCCCACGCGTCATCGCCGGAGCCGTAATAGGTCAGGCCTTTTTCGCCGGTGCTGACGCTGTTGGCGCCGCCGCCCACGGTCAGCGAGAGGAACGGCTTGTCGGGGACCGCCAGCGATTGCAGATCGATCACGCCGCCGCCGAATTCGCCCGGATAATCGGCCGAATAGGTCTTCTGCACGGTCACGCTGGCCAGCACGTCGCTGGGGAACAGGTCCAACGGCACCACGCGCTGCATCGGCTCGGGGCTGGGCAGCGGCGAACCGTTGAACAACGCAGACGAATAGCGCTCGCCCAGGCCGCGTACATACACATACTTGCCGCGCGACAGGCTCAGCCCGGTGACACGCGTCAGCGCCACCGCGGCGCTGCTGTCGCCGGTGCGCTCCATGTCTTCGCGCGTCACGAACGAGGCCACTTCGGAGGTTTGCAGCATCGGCTCGGGAATGTAGTCGCCACGCACCACGACCTGGTCGAGTTGCTTGGGCACACTGGTACCGGCCGCGCTGGACGTACCGCTGCCGGTATCGGCGTCGCTGGCGGTCGACTGCGCCATGGCGGCGCCGGACATCAGCAGGGTGGAAATGGAAAGAGACAGGCCCGTCCGCGACAGACGGGCAACAGCAGAGGTTCGCATCGTGGGAGCCCTGGCAACAGAAAGATGAAGCTGGACGCATCGCAAGGCGACCGATGGCCGCCCTGCGATGCAATGCCTCAGCAGGGACGATCGGCGGTCAGGCCGCAGGTCCAGCCCTGCCACCAGGTGTCGTTGGCATCGCGCACGCCACCGATGTAGTTCACCTGCTGGAAGAAGCTGCTCACCCCGTTCAAGCCCTGGAATGCCGGCACTGCGTTTTCATTGGAGCCATTGACGAAGGTGTTCTGCAATGTGGACACGCCATTGGCGACGTTGTTGGTACCGGCCGCAAACTGGCTGGCGGCACGCGCGTCGCTGCCGAATGCCGTCGGGCAGGCGAAGAACACCGAGTTGAAGGTGCCGAGCGTGTCGGTATCGGCCAGGTTGAAGCACACCAGGCCATCACCGGTGCCGCCCGCAGGACGGGTGACCACCGAGTTGTAGAACGCGGCCTGCGTGCCCTGGTTGAGCATGATCGCCGCGCCGGCGCGCGCATTGCCCACGTAGGTGAAATTGGCCACCTTCGGGCGCGAATACGGCTGGCGACGCAAGCTGCTCCACTCGTTCATGCGATCGCCGCCGCCGGCACGCTGCACCACGATGCCGAACTGCAGTGCACCGTTCCAGCCTGCATCGGTATCCAGCGAATCGTCGTCGGCACCGGTGATGACCAGATGGCTACCGTTGACCGTACCGCCGAACCATTCGATGCCGTCGTCGGAGCTGTTGTGGATCTGCACATAATCCAGCTTGGTACCGCTCCCCACACCCGCCAGCGTGATGCCCTGCAGTTCGTTATTGGGCGAAATTTCGAAGCCCGAATACATCACGCGCAGGTAGCGCATCGAACCGCTGTTGTCGGTGGCGTTGTTGCCGCCATAGAACGCGTTGGTCCCCTCGACCTGCGCCTGACATTCCGGCGTACCGGACACCGTGGTGCCCGGGCAGTTGTTGATCGCCGCACGCCCCAGCACCACGATGCCGCCCCACAGGCCGATGGTGTTGGCACTGACCGTGCTCTCCAGCGCCTGACGCGCGGTGAAGACGATCGGCGCAGTCGCGTTGCCTTCGGCAAAGATCTGCGAACCGCGATTGACCACGACGTAGTCGCTACCGGCCGACCCGAACAGGGTCACGCCCGGCTCGATGGTCAAAATGCCCTGCGTGCTGCCAGCGGCCGGTGCGGTGGCGTTGCCGCCGCGGTCGGTGCCTACATTGACGCGACCGCTGATCGAATACACGGTGCCCGTGCGCGCCGGCACTACCAGGTTGCCGTTGATGGTTTCCGGCAACTGGCAGGCGCGTAGCGTGTTGTTGGCGATGGTGCCGACGTTGGAAAAACCGCTCGGGCAATCGGCGGCCGGGCCGCTCGGTGCGGGTGCCGGCGTTGGTGCAGGCGTGGGCGCCGGCGTCGGTGTGGGGGCCGGTGCAGGCGGGAATGCACCTTCCCCTGGCGAGGCGACACGGTCGGCTCCGCCACCACAGGCCGACAGCGCCAGTGCGGTACCAAACGTCATGAGAAGTGTCTTACTGCTGTTGCGAACGGCCATGCGGCTGATCTCCAGGTCAAAGGGTCCGGTATGAAGAGGAGTCGTCAAGAATTGGTGGCGTTGCGCACACTGCAGTGGCGAGCACGTTCAAGATCCCCGTCACTTTTATAGGGGGCATCTGTGTCATTTGTCTTACCGCGACACAATTGACATACCAATGCCACACACCGCCATGCAATGTAGAGCGATGACACACACAGACATCCCGAGCCCGCTGGCCGACTGGATCGTGGCGCAAGCCGTGGCCGGCCATCCGCCCGAGCAAGCGCTACAGCCGCTCCTGGATCAAGGCTGGAACGAACAGGACGCCATCGATGCGGTCGAGGCACTGGTCCGTGCCCACATCCAACAACACGCGCAAGCAAACGG
Source organism: Xanthomonas sp. D-36-1 (assembly GCF_017746155.1). Taxonomy (NCBI): domain Bacteria; kingdom Pseudomonadati; phylum Pseudomonadota; class Gammaproteobacteria; order Lysobacterales; family Lysobacteraceae; genus Xanthomonas; species Xanthomonas sp. D-36-1. The sequence continues at coordinate 12,072 of NZ_JAGHWR010000037.1, read as the reverse complement.
CTTGCCGATGCCGGTGCGCGTGCCCGCGTTGCAACAGGACACCGATGCATCACTGCTTGCCTTGGGCGACCGCGAGGTACGCGTCTTGGTCAGCCTGTTGCTGCCGCGCGTGGTGGTACTCGGCGGTTTTCTTTCCGGCGGTGAATGCGATGCATTGATCGCCTTGGCCCGCCCGCGCCTGGCGCGCTCGCGCACCGTGGACAATGCGAACGGAGAGCACGTGGTGCATGCAGCACGCACCAGCGACAGCATGTGTCTGCGCGTGGGCCAGGATGCGCTGTGCCAACGTATCGAAGCGCGCATCGCGCGCCTGCTCGACTGGCCAGTCGATCACGGCGAAGGGTTGCAGGTACTGCGCTACGGCACCGGTGCCGAATACCGGCCGCACTACGATTACTTCGACCCGGACGCAGCCGGCACCCCGGTATTGTTGCAGGCCGGCGGGCAACGCGTCGCCTCGCTGGTGATGTACCTCAATACGCCAGAACGCGGCGGCGCGACGCGTTTTCCTGACGCGCATCTGGATGTCGCTGCGGTCAAGGGCAATGCAGTGTTTTTCAGCTACGACCGCCCGCATCCGATGACGCGCAGCCTGCACGCCGGCGCGCCGGTCTTGGCCGGCGAAAAGTGGGTGGCCACCAAGTGGCTGCGCGAGCGCGCAGTGCGCATGCCCGGATAAGCACCGCAACACCGCGCCGGCGGGATCGACCCCATCCGCCGCCAACGCGGAGCGACATGGCACCTGCATCGCCTGCAGTGCTGTTGGCTGTTGGCTGTTCCCCACGCTGCGAGCGGCGCATCGCCGACACGCAAGCGGCCCATCAGGCGTGCAACACAATGACTTGCTGACTGTCCCCAAAGACGGCAGCAGCGCGACGCGAATTGAATTTGTCAGAATATGTTATAACATGTCATTACTGACACGATTCCACTGGCCCGCAGGTATCGCCCGCTTCATGAAGATCCATCCCCTCGTGGCGACTGTCGCCGCTCTGCTGTTTGCTGCCGACGCACGCGCGCAGTCCTCCGATTCAGCGCTGACGCTTGGCAAGGTCGACGTCCATCAACATCACGAAGGCCAGCTCAGTGCGCATCAGGTGCTGACGTCGGTAGATGTCCTGGGCGCCGACCAGATCGAGGACAAGAACGTGTCCTACAGCTGGGAATTGCTCGGGCAGATGCCCGGCATGCAGTTGACCGAAACCGTCAGGGCGCCGAATCGGGCAAGGTCAGCTTCCGCGCCTTCAACGGCGAGGGCTATCTCAATGCGATCAAGACCCTGATCGACGGCATTCCCAGCAACGTCAACAGCGGCAACCAGCGTTTCATCGACATGCTGTTTCCGCTGGAAATCAGCTACATCGAGGTGGTGCGTGGCACCAACGATCCGCGCTACGGGCTGCACAACATCGGCGGCAACATCAACTTCGGCACCCGCCAGGGCGGCAGCTACACCGATGCCCGCGTTGCCTACGGCAGTTACGCCAGCCGCGATGCGCAGATCGCGATAGGGCGCGAACGCGACGGATTCGCGCAGAACTACTTCATCGGCGCACAGGCATCGGATGGCTATCGTGCGCACGATCGTTCCAGTAAGTATGTGCTGGGCGGCAAGTGGTTCTACGGCAATCTCGACGAGGGCATGCGCATCGGCCTGACGGCACGCGCGTACCGCAACCAGGCCGACGAGCCGGGCTTCATGAACGCAGCAGAGCTGCAGACCGACCGTCGCAGCTCGGACCGCCGCAACCGCAATGATGGCGACGACCGCGACATGCAGCAGGCCGGCGTGCACCTGGACCTGAAACTGACCGATGCCCTGTTCCTGGGCAGCAAGCTTTACTACAACCGCTACGAGGACGACCGCCGGGTGACCTTCAGCGACCTGCCCACCGGCAATGCGCCGCGTCAGCGTCGACGCTGGGACGAAACGCAGGTGGGCATGCTCAACACCCTGACCTGGCGCGCCAATGACCTGCTGACCCTGGAAGGCGGCATCAACTACGAACATCAAGACAATGGGTACCGGCGCGAGCGCTTCAACTATGCCGAGCCCACCGACTTCACCGCAGCGCCAGCGCGCATCCAGAACGACGACCGCTATACATTCAACAATTGGGGCGCCTACGTGCAGGCCATCTATCAGCCGGTCGAGGCCCTGAAGCTGGTGCCGGCCTATCGCGTGGACCGCTTCGACGGCGACACCCAGCTGCCGGGCGCGGTGCGCGCACCGCTGCAGCGTTACGGCAGCATCGGGCAGCCCAAACTCAGCGTGATCTACGCCCTGACCCCGACCACCAATGTGTATGCCAACTGGGGCCGTACCTTCCAGGTGTTGACCGGCTCCACCGCCCCGGCCTATCTCACCCCAGGGCAAGCCGGCATCCGCCCTTCCACCAACACCGGCGTCGAGCTGGGCATGAAATTCAGCCCATTTGCAGGCAGTCAGGCGCGTATCGCCGTCTGGCAACAGGATGCGGAAAACGAAGTCTCGAACATGCCGGCCACCGGCACTACCGTCACCTTGGGCAAGACGCGTCGCCGCGGCGTGGATGCGCAGATCAGCGCACAGCTGGGCGATCGATGGACGCTCTGGGCATCGCATGCCTACCAGGAAGCCAAGATCACGCGCGACGACCGCGCCGCCGCGCTTTCGCTGCAAGGCAACGAAGTCATCGCCACGCCCCGCTACATCAGCAACATCGGCGTGGACTACCGCGCGACCCAGGCGTTGCAACTGGGCCTGCAGGGACGCGCCCAGGGCGACTACTACCTCGAGGAGCGCAACGTGGCAGGCAAGTACGGCGGTTTTGCGACGCTCGACCTCACGGCGCGCTATACGATCAACCCGAACTGGAGCGTGGACGTGCAGGTCCGCAATGCCACCGGTCGCGAGTATGCCTACGTGTGGTACGACAGCTTCTTCTGGGCACAGGCGCAGCCCATGTTCTCGCCCGCGGCCGGACGGCAGCTGTATCTCGGGCTGAGAATGAAGCTGTAACGGCAGCGGCAGCGGTGGCGACGTGCGAATCGCTGGTCCGCAGCGTAGCGGCTGCATGAACCGTCATCGCCAAGCCGGCAACTGGCGCCCCGCCGCGGCCCCGGTACGCTGCCGTGGGCAAGCGGTCGTGGCGCGCGATGCCTTACATCGCTGCGGCAACACGCGGCCAGGCAACCAGGACCGCATCGGCGTCCGGCTCCGTTTACGGCAGCGGGCAGGCACCTGGCCTGCCGAGGCATCGTTCAATCACCGTCACCGCCGTCCAAACAGGCGTTGATCGATCCGCAACATCACAAATCGCAATGGCGTCCATGTCAGACATAGCCCGGCGAGAATGCCCAGCGTATCGGCCAATGCATCGTATGGGTCGGCGCTGCGATTGGTGGTCAGCGCGCCTTGCGCGATTTCGATGCCGATGCCCAGCAGCACCAGCCCGAAGGCGGCAAACACCAGTGCGCGTCGAGTCGCAAACAACTGTACCGCTCCCCAACACAACAGCGCGAAGGTCAGGAAATGCTCGGCCTTGTCGCTGTTGGACGGCAACTCCGGAAACTCCGGCGGTGGCCCCAGGCACACGGCAATGACCACGACGATCGCAGCGATCCACAGGCCCACCCACAACCGCGGCCGGTGAAACGGTCGTAGTGCCGAACTCACAACCGCCATGTCAGATCGCCGGACAGGAATGCAGGGGCAAAATCGACATCGCGCGAGAAGCCCATCACCTGGAACCGCTCGCCCATCTCGTTGGGCAGGGTCAGCCGCTTGATCTGTTCGCGCAGACGCATGCGCCCCACTTCATCGGTGCGCGTATCGGCCTGCGCCAACAATGCGTCCAGCCCATTGCCGAGCAGGAAGCTTGCTTGCGTGCAATACCCGGCCAACTCGAAACCTGCGCCGGTGCCTGCCTCGGCCAACGCGGTGAAGTCCACCGATGCGGTCAGATCCTGCAGACCCGGCCAACGGTAGAGATCTTCATGCATGCGATGCCGGTAAAACGCACGCAAGGTACCGTCCTCGCGCTGCGCACGATAGAACTCGCCGCGCGGGTAACCGTAGTCGACGAACAACATCGCGCCACGCTTCAAACCGCCGGCGACCGCCTGGATCCAGTACGGCAACTGCGGCAGCAACTCGGAGCGATAGCCATCGGCGAACGGCTGCTCCAAATAGCGCTCCAGGTGACGCACGGCCGCACTCAGCAACGCATCGGCCGGTTGCTCGCCGCGCGCGAAGTGCTGCTGGTCATCCAGCACCACGGTTTCTTCATACACCTGCCCATCGCGCAGTGCAAAGCGCGGCGTGGGCAATGCGTCGATGACTTCGTTGGCGAATAGCACGCCATCCCAATCGTCCGGGAACGGCGCATCCAGCCATTCCACCAGATCGAATACCGGCGTGATCAGACTGCGCCCCAGCCGCTCGCGCTGACGTTCGCGCAGGTCGGCGCTGGGCTCCAGGATCGCGTAGCGCTCGGGCAACGCGTCCAGTTCCAGCAGCCGCTTGAGCGTGACTTCGGCAAACGCACCGCTACCGCCGCCCACTTCCAGCACCCGCGCCTGCGGCCCGAGCTGCTGCAATACCGGCGCCAACGCGCCGGAAACGGTGGCCGCAAACAACGGCCCCAATTCCGGGGCGGTGACGAAATCGCCGGCCTCGCCGAACTTGCTGGCGCCGGCGCTGTAATAGCCCAGGGCCGGCGCATACAGCGCCAGCTCCATGAAGCGCGAGAACGGAATCGCACCGCCGGCGGCCTGGATTTCGGCGCGCACATGCGCAGCCAGCCGGTCGCTGTGGGCCAGCGCGTCCGGATCGGGTGTGGGAAGGTCGGCGTGCATGCGGGCACCGGTTGCGTGGACAATGCACAGGATATCCGAGCCCTCCGCAACGCCGAGCGAGTACGTCATGACAGACAGTCCCAAGGTGGTGTTGATCACCGGTGCAGCCCGCCGCATCGGCGCGCAGATCGCCACCACGCTGCACGCTGCCGGCTACTGCGTTGCGCTGCATGCACACCGCTCCGCCGAGGTGCTGGACGCACGCGTGGTCGGACTGTGCGCGCGGCGCGCCGGCAGCGCGCATGCCTTGCACGCCGATCTGCGGCTGCCCGATGCGCCTGCGCAATTGGTGGCCGGCTGCCTTGCCGCCTTCGGTCGTCTGGATGGCGTGGTGAACAACGCCTCGGCGTTCTACCCCACCGCCATCGGTGAGGCCACTGCGGCGCAATGGGACGAATTATTTGCGGTCAATGCACGCGCGCCGTTCTTCATCGCGCAAGCCGCCGCCGCACAGTTGCGCCAGCGGCGCGGGGCCATCGTCAACCTTACCGATCTGCATGCGCAGCAGCCGATGCGCAATCACCCGCTATACGGCGCCTCCAAGAGCGCGCTGGAAATGCTGACCCGTTCGCTGGCGCTGGAACTGGCGCCGCACGTGCGTGTCAACGCGGTCGCACCTGGCGCCATCCTGTGGCCGGAAGAAGGCAAATCCGCCGACGCCAAGCAGGCGCTGCTCGCGCGCACGCCGCTGGCGCGCATCGGTACGCCGGAGGAAATTGCCGAAGCGGTGCGCTGGTTGCTGGACGACGCCAGCTTCGTCACCGGGCATACCCTGCACGTCGATGGCGGCCGCCAGCTCAGTTGAACGATGCTTCCGGGGCCTGCGCGCTTTCGCTGCGTAGCAACGCTATCCCTGTCATGCGCGTGAGCCCGGTTGCCGCCTCGGCGCGTGCGGCACTGCCAGACAGTCCGCACGCCGTGGCGCTATTTGCATGCTTGCTCGGCCGCGTTCAACCGCGCTGCCAGAGCAGCGCTATTGCGTGACGCTCAACTCCGGCGCAGCTGCATCCAGCTCCACCGTGGCAAACGCGCTGCCGTACTGCGGATGCGCCTGCCACAGGGTTGCCAATGTCTGCCCGCTCAGCGGGTCGATGAAGTCCGGCGCGATGTCGGCCAGCGGCTTGAGCACGAATGCGTGTTTGAGCTCGGGCCGCGGGATGCGCAGATGCCCGGGGCCTTCGACGATACGGTCGCCGAAGAACACCACGTCCAGATCCAGGGTGCGGTCGCTGAAACGCGGGCCGCTGCGATCGCGCCCATGCGCATCTTCCAGCGCATGCAGCCAGTGATCCAGCGCGTCCAGATCCAGATCGGTCTGCAATACCACTGCGTTGTTGACGAAGTCCGGCCCATCGAAGCCCACCGCGGGCGTGCGGTACGCGGGTGACACGACAATCTGGCCGAAGCGCGCGCGCAGGGCGGCGACAGCCAAGCGCAGGTAGTGGGTCGGCTGGACGTTGCTGCCGAGGCTGAGAAGCACGGTGGTCATACGTTATTCGCGCATGCGGCCGGCGTGGACGTCAACTGTTGCAATCGCGTTGCACCCGTCGACGCAGGCGCCGGGTGCGCGCAAACGTGGTCTCAGGCCACTTCCAGCGCATGCGAAACGGCGCGGAACACCCGTCGCATTTCCAGCGGCTTGCGCAGTACGTGCACCGGCAGATCCGACGGGAAATGCGCACGTTGCAGCGGCGCACCGACATCTTCCAGCACGATCGCCGGGCCCTGGTACCCCAGCTCCTGCATTCTCAGCAGCACGCTCACTGCCGAGAGCAGGATGATGTCGCTGTCGATGATCACCAGATCCGGCATCGCGTGCTGCTGCACCAGTTGCAGCGCCGCGGCGCCATCGCTGGCCAGCTGCGGCTGATAGCCCTGGCTGGACAGTGCATTGCCCAGCAGCGATAGGCGCGTGGCCTCGCCATCCACCAGCAAAATGCGCTGCCCATGGCCAAGCGGCAGCGGCAGTTCGGCTTCGGTCACCGCCGTCGACACCGCACGCATCGGCACGATCATGTCAAAGCGCGTCCCTTCGCCCAGCCGGCTATCGACCACGATGCTTCCGCCATAGCTTTCGATGATGCGCTTGCACGAAATCAGTCCCAACCCGGTGCCATCGGCCTTGGTGGTAAAGAAAGGGCTGAACAGGCGCGCGCGGGTTTCATCGCTCATGCCCACGCCGGTGTCGGCCACGCTCATGCGCACGCGCGAGGCATCATAGCGGTCGGCTGCCAGGATCAGTCTGCCGCCCTCGGGCATCGCCTGGATCGCATTCAAGCCAAGGTTGAGCAGGCATTGCTGCAATTCGGTGTAGTTGGCCTCGATGGTCAGATCCGCAGCGATGGTGTCCATCTGCAGACGAACCCCATCGGGCAGGCTGCTCTTGAGCAGCATCTGCACGGCCTGGAACAGATTGGCGATGGACACCTGCTCGCGGGGCTTGTTGGACCCGCGCACGAACGAGAGCATCGACTCGGCCATCTCATGTCCGCGCCGGCCGCATTCGGCCACCACGTTGGCCAGCTGACGCAGCTGCGGATCGTCGGTGCGCCCGGCCAGCAGGTCGGGCACGATCAACAACGGTTGCAGGATATTGCGCAGGTCGTGACTCAAACCGGCCGCCAGCATCGCCAGGCTTTCCAGACGCTGTGCGCGCATCAGCTCGCTTTCCACGCGTTGGCGTTCCAGATCCGCACGCGCCTCGCGGATCGCGCGGATCACCGCGCTCGGCAAGCGCGTCGGGTTGTGCTTGATGATGTAGTCGTTGGCGCCATCCTGCAGCGCCTTGACCGCGGTCTCCTCACCCATGGTGCCGGAGACGAAGATGAAGGGTGTGGCACCGTTCTGGCGCACCAGGCGCAGCGCCTGGTGGCCGGAAAAGCCCGGCATGCTCAGGTCCGACAGCACGATGTCCGGCTGGAAGTCGTCCAGCGCGGCGCGCAGCGACGGCTCGCTGTCCACGCGCTCGAATGCCGCATCCAGCCCGGCCTCGAGCAACTGATCGGACAACAGCTCGGCGTCTTCCGGTGAATCTTCCACCAGAAGGATCTTCAGCTGCTCCAGGTTGCCACCCTCATGCGGCATGGTTCAGTCCAGCTCCGGTGCCTGGTTGATGACCGCCCAGAACGTGCCGAGCGTCTTGACCGCATTGAAGAACTGATCCGCATCCACCGGCTTGACCACATAGGCATTCACGCCCAGGTCCCAGCTACGGGCCAGATCGCTTTCTTCGCGCGAGGACGACAGGATCACCACCGGCAGGCGCTTGAGCGTCTCGTCGCTGCGCACCTGCTTGAGCACTTCCAGCCCGTCCAGGCGCGGCATCTTGATGTCCAGCAGCAGCACGGCCGGCAGGCCCTCCTCGCGGTCGGCGAACATGCCACGGCGCAGCAGGTAGTCCATGGCTTCCACGCCGTCTTCGACGTGCACGATGGGGTTGGCAAGGCGGGCTTCGCGCAAGGCGTCGACCGCCATCTCCGCATCGGCCGGGCTGTCTTCTGCCAGAAGAATGGTACGGATGGCGGTCATGCAGTGAACTCTTGGTTGGGCGCTTCAAGCGCAGGAGGTAACACGAAATAAAACGTGGCGCCCTCGTCGACGACGCCTTCGGCCCACACCCGGCCGCCGTGACGGGTCAACACGCGCCGCACGCTGGCCAGGCCGATGCCGGTCCCAGCGTATTCGCTGGCCTTGTGCAAACGTTGGAACACACCGAACAATTTTCCGCTGTATTCCATATCGAAACCGGCACCGTTGTCGCGCACGCTGAACTGGTGGCCGCCATCGGACATCGGCGTGTAGCTGACCTCGATTTTGGCCACCTCGCGCTTGGCGCTGTACTTGACCGCATTGCCAAGCAGGTTCATCCACAGCTGGCGCATCATGTTTTCGTCGGCAACCAGCACCGGCAGTGGTGCGATATGCCATTCCACCCGGTGGCCGGTGTTCTCGCTCTGCACGTTGGAATCCAGAATCGCACGCGTTTCGGCCACCAGCGATTGCATGTCCACCGCCTGCAGGCGCAGCGCACCGCGGCCCAGGCGCGAATACACCAGCAGATCGTCGATCAGCGAGGCCATGCGCCGCGCCGAACTGCTGATCACTTCCATGTAATGGCGCGACTTCTCGTCGGCCGTATCGCCCAGATGACGCGCCAGCTTGTCGGAGAATCCGGCCACATGCCGCAACGGTGCGCGCAGATCGTGCGAGACCGAATAGCTGAAGGCTTCCAGCTCGCGGTTGACTTCCGAGACCTGCTCCACCTTGCCTTCCATCTGCCGGTTGAGCTCATGGATACGCAACTGCGCGGCCTTCTGCAGGCTGATGTCGCTCACCGTCATCAGCACCACGTCTTCGTCGGTGGTGTCGGGCAGCGGCATGCGGCGTGCATTGATCAACATGGTGCGCAGCACGCCGTCGGCGGCGCGCTGCTCGTGTTCGTAATCCCACAACTCGCGTCCACGCAACAACACGTCCGCCAGACGCTGGTGGATCTGCGCATCGCGCCAGACGCCCCCGCCCACATCCTCCAGCGCCATCAACTCGTTGCCGCGCTCTTCCAGGCCATACAGGTCGGCGAAGGCAGGGTTATGCAACACGATGCGCTGGCTGGCATCCAGCAGCACGATCGGCTCGCGCACGGTTTGCAGCACCGAGCTGGCGCGGCCATTGGCGCGCAGGTATTCCTGCTCGGCCGCCAACCGGCGGCGGATCTGCCGCTGCAGCAGCCAGGTCACCGTGCCCAGCGACAGCAACTGCACCGCCAGCGCTGCCCAGCTCAACACCGCGTAATGCATGCGCTCGGTTTCGGCGCGCGCATTGCGCAGCGCCAGCAGACGGCCTTCGGCGCTTTGCAGGTCATCGATCAGCACACGGATCGGGTTGTTCAGGGTCATGTCGTTGATCAGCGCGCGGATTTGCTCCGGCGCGGTGGTCACCGCAATGCGCTCGGCCAATAGCAGACGCCGTTCGATGGTGCTCTGGATGCGCCCCATGCGTACTTGCTGGGCGGGGTTGTCCTTGGTCAGAAAAATCAGCCGCTGCACCGCGGCCTGGGCCTCGCTACGCCCGCGCCGCATCCGTTCCAGCAGTGCCGGGCGCTCGACCCCATGCGAGCGCATCAGCGCTGCCGATTCGGCATTGCGCATTGCCGCTTCCAACCGTTGCGCGTTTTCCAGCACCTGCTGGCTATGCGAGACCCAGGTCGCGGCCTGGTTGGCGTTGCGGGCCATCTGCTGCAGCAACAACGAGGGAACCACCACAATCAGGAACACGGCAACCGCCAATAGAGGCAGGCGCCAGCGATCCCATTTGTCTGCCTGGACCGTTGTTTGCATTGCTGGACCGAATTCGCTCGCTGCAGGGGCCAAGGACTGACCGGCATTGTCTCCGATCACGCAGCTTGCCAGATTAATGATTCAGAGAAATCATGTCAGTCTGTGACATAGCTGAATGGGCATAGCATACGTGTAGCACGCGTGAAAACGGCGCGAGCGCGTTGCCGGCCATCGGCACGCCGGACGGTTCTTCAAAAAACGAAAAAGGCGCACTCCGTGGAGTGCGCCTGGTGCTCGGGTCGCCGCCTCGCCTCAGCGGTCCGGCATTCGCAGCAGCTGCGCTTACTTCTTCGCAGCGGTGACCTTCAGGCCGGTCGACTTGACGCTCTTGACGCCCTCGATGCCCTTGGCAACGGCAACGGCCTTGTCGTGCTCGGCCTGGGTGGCGACCGCACCGGTCAGGGTCACGATGCCGTTCTTGGTCTCGACCTTCACGTCGGTACCGGAGACGTTGTCGGTGGCCAGCAGGTCGGCCTTGACCTTGGTGGTGATCCAGGTGTCGGTGACCGGCTTCTTGGACTCGTTCATGCCGGCAGCATGATCCTTGTGGTCGGCATGTTCCTGCGGTGCCGCGAATGCCTGCGACGCGCCGAGGGTCAGACCGAGCGACAGCGACAGCGCCAGCAACTTGCGTGCATGCGTCATGTTCTTCATACCAAGCACCTCCTGTTGAATGTGGGCGCAGCTTGCGGTGGCGCTCGTCGAGCAGACGTGACCGTTGCATGCAGAGGTTGTGAACCCTGCGCACACGCGCAGGTGCAATACCATGCCGGCTCCCTCCGTCGTTGCGATGAACCGTTTTCAATGCCTAAACTGTTCAATCTGGCCGTTGTCGGCTATGGCTATGTCGGCCGCACCTTTCATGCACCGCTGATCGCAAGCACCCCCGGCCTGCAGCTGCACAGCGTGGTGTCTTCCAAGCCGCAACAGCCACAGGCCGATTTCCCCGGCCTCACCGTGGTGGCCGACCTCGACAGTGCGCTGGCCGATCCCGCACTGGATGCCGTAGTGCTGGCTACCCCGAACCACACCCATGCGCCCTTCGCGCTGAAGGCCCTGGCCGCCGGCAAGCATGTGCTGGTGGACAAGCCGTTTGCGCTGGATGCGACGCAGGCACAACAGATGGTCGATGCCGCCAACGCCGCGGGACGCATCGTCAGCGTGTTCCAGAATCGCCGCTGGGATGCGGACTTTCTCACCGTGCGCCGGCTGATCGAAGAAGGCCAGCTGGGCGAGGTGGTGGAATTTCATTCGCACTTCGACCGCTATCGCCCGCAGGTACGTGACCGTTGGCGCGAGAGCGATAGCCCCGGTGCCGGACTGTGGTACGACCTGGGCCCGCATCTGCTCGATCAGGCGATGCAGTTGTTCGGTATGCCGCAGGGCATTGGCGCGGATCTGCAACGTCAGCGCGACCATGCACGCAGCGTCGATTATTTCCATGTCACCCTGCACTACCCCCGGCTGCGCGTGATTCTGCACGCCGGGTCGCTGGTGGCCGATGGGAGCCTGCGCTTTGCCGTGCACGGCACGCGCGGCAGTTACCTCAAGCATGGCCTGGATACGCAGGAAGACCAGCTGCGCGCCGGCCGTCGCCCCGGCACGGTCGGTTGGGGCGTGGACCCCGTACCAGGCACGCTCACCCGCGTCGACGACGAAGGCCGCGTCCACACCCATCAGCCCGACAACCTGCCGGGCGACTATCGGCAGTGCTACGCCGCCTTTCGCGACGCACTGGCAGGCACCGGCCCGGCGCCGGTCAGCAGCACCGATGCAGTGCAGCTGATGCAGCTGGTGGACCTCGCGCAACGCAGCGCTGCGGACGGCCGAGTGCAGTGGCTGGATGCCTCACGCGGCTGATCGCGACCGGCTCTGTAGTCCGCCCTGAACAACTCGC
>NZ_JAGHWR010000036.1:92674-125048 GCF_017746155.1 Xanthomonas sp. D-36-1 | reverse complement strand
ACACGGTGTTGCTCATGGGGTGTGAAGTCCTTGCTGCTGGGGGAGTTGTAGAAAAACTATCGATCAACCGGCATAGAGCGGGCTGACGACATGCAGGTGCTTGAGGAAGGTCTGGTAGTGCTGCTGATACTGGGCCACACGCTGCGGGTTGGGCTGTGCGGCAAGCGCATCGTCCACCTGCAGGTGCTCCAGCACCACATCGGCCAACGCCGCATCGCCGCCATCGGCGCGCTCGCAGGCCCACAATGCCTGGAGCGCGGCACCGAACGCAGCGCCTTCGGGCTGGGTCGGCACCACGACCTGCAGGTTGAAGATGTCGGCCACCATCTGCCGCCACTGTGCGCTCTTGCTGCCGCCGCCGGTGAGCAGGATGGTATCGAACTGCAATCCCGCAGCAACGAAGGCATCGAAGCCGTTGCGCAGGCTGTAGGTGGCACCTTCCATCGCGGCGCGATAGAAATGCGCGGCGGTGGTGTTGTGCAGATCCATCCCGAACAGGCAGCCGCGCGCGGCCGGCAGATCCGGGGTGCGCTCACCGTTGAAGAACGGCAGCAGCACCAGCCCGTCGGCGCCCGGCGCGGTGTCGGCGATCATCGCTTCGGTCTGGTCGCGGGTGATGGAGAACATGCGCATCACCGCCTCGGTGGCGACGGTGCAATTCATCGTGCAGATCAAGGGCAACCAGCCGCCGCTGGAGGAGCAGAACGCGGCCCAGCGCGCGTCATCGTCCACCACCGGGTGATCGGCATAGGCGAACAAGGTGCCGGAGGTGCCCAGGCTCATGGTCAGGCGCCCGGGCACCACGTTGCCGGTGCCGATGGCGGCCATCATGTTGTCGCCGCCGCCGGTGGTGACGCGCACGCCGGTCGGCAGATGCAACGCCTGGGCGGCGGCATCGGACAACGCATAGACCGCGCCGGTGTCCACCAGCGGCGGCAACGCATCGCGCAGGTCGCGTTGTGCATCGACCGCACTCAGCATGCGCTCGGACCACTGCCGCGTCCGCACGTCCAGCCAGCCGGTACCGGAGGCATCGCCCACTTCGGCAAAGCGCTCGCCGGTGAGCCAGAAGTTGATGTAGTCGTGCGGCAGCATCACCGTGGTCATCGCGGCATACGCCTCGGGGCGATGCTTGCGCGTCCATGGCAATTTGGAGGCGGTATAGCCGGCCATGATGGGATTGCCCGCCGCGGCCACGCTGCCTGCGGCGCCGCCGACGGCGTCCATGATTTCATCGCATTCCAGCGCAGTGCTGGTATCGCACCACAGCTTGACCGGCGCGGTGACGCTGCCGTCGGCGGCCACCGGCACGAAGCCATGCTGCTGGCCGGAGACGGAAATACCGCGCACGCGTGCACGCTGTTCGCCATCGAGCTGCGCAAAGCAATGCACGATGCCGTCGATCCACCACTGTGCATGTTGTTCGCGGGTGCCGTCGTCGCGGCTGATCAGTTCCATGGGCGCGGCGATGGTGGCGACCACGGCGCGATCCTGCGGATCGTAGGCCACCAGCTTGACGCTCTGCGTGCCCACATCCAGTCCTACATACAAGCTCATTGCGTCACCAATCGGTTGTTGTTGAGTCCCACCTGCTGGGTACGGCCTGCGCCCAGTTCCAGGTCCAGGGTCTGCCCTGCGTAGGACAGTTGATAGCGCCCGCCACGATCGCTGTGCAAGCGTGCCTGCCGCAAGCGACCGCCCTCCCATTCCAGATCCACGCTGGCGCCGCCGCGCACGCGCAAACCGCGCACGCTGCCGCGCGGCCAGGCCTTGGGCAGGGCCGGCAGCAGGAACACGCTACCGCCCCAGCTTTGCAGCAGCATCTCGGTGATGCCGGCGGTGCCGCCGAAGTTGCCATCGATCTGGAACGGCGGATGTGCGTCGAACAGGTTCGGATAGGTGCGTTCGGGCGAAATCAGCAGTTGCAGGATGCGGTAGGCATGCTCGCCGTCGGCCAGCCGCGCCCACAGGTTCAAGCGCCAGCCGATGCCCCAGCCGGTGGCGTTGTCGCCACGGATTTCCAGCGAGCGGCGTGCGGCCGCAGCCAGTTCCGGGGTATCGCGCAGATTGATCTGACTCGAGGGATGCAAGGCGTACAGATGCGAGACGTGGCGGTGGTGGATCTCCGGCGCCTGCATGTCCCAGTCCTGCTGCCATTCCTGCAACTGCCCCGCCTTGCCGATGCGGTTGGGCGGCAATTGTTCGCGCAGGGCGGCCAATTGCTGGGCCAACTGCGCATCGATGCCGAGCAACTTGCTCATGGCGATGCATTGCGCGAACAAATCGCGCAGTAGCTGCGCGTCCATGCTGGGACCGGCGCACACGGCCGCACCGAAGGGATGCTGGTTTTCCGGCGAGATCGACGGATTGGTCACCATCGCGCCGGTCTGCGGATCGCGCATCAACGTTGCAACGAAAAATTCCGCGGCGCCCTTGAACAACGGGTAGATCTTGCTCAGGTAGGCGCGGTCGCGGCCGTAGTCCCAACGGTCCCACAACTGCTGCAACAGCCACACGCCGCCCATTGGCCACAGGCTCCATTGCGCACCGTCGATCGGGCCGGCCTGGCGCCACAGATCGGTATTGTTGTGCACCACCCAGCCCGGCGCGTCGTAGATCGCCCTGGCGGTGTGCGCACCGGTCTGGGCCAGATCGAACAGCATGGCTTCCAGCGGTTCAACGCATTCGTGCAATGCGTTGGCTTCGCTGGGCCAGTAGTTCATCTCGGTGTTGATGTTGATGGTGTACTTGCTCTCCCACGGCGGCTGCATCAGGTCGTTCCAGATGCCCTGCAGATTGGCCGGCTGGGTACCGGGCCGCGAGCTGCAGATCAGCAGATAACGTCCGTATTGGTGATACAGCGCAGCCAGTGCCGGATCATTGCCTTCGGCGAACCGCTGCACGCGTTCGTCGGTAGGCCGCTGCAAGGCATCGCTGCTGCCGAGGTCGATCGCCACGCGCCGGAACAGGCGTTGATGATCGGCCAAATGCGCACGCGACAGCGCGGGGAAATCCAGCTTGGCCGCCTTTCGCAGGCTTGCGGCGGTCAATGCGAGCGGATCGCCATCGACCGCATCGAAGCGTTGGTAACTGGTTGCTGCGCTGAGCAGCAACACCACTTCATCGGCAGCCTCGATACGCAACCGGTCGCGCACCTGGCTCAGTTTGCCGCCGCTGACCTGCGGCAGCACCCGCAACGCAAAACGCAGCTTGCCTTCGATACCGGCGAAGCTGCCGTTGCGCCCACTGAACAGCAAACCGCCCTGCTCGGCGGTGACCTCGCCGTTTTGCGGGCTGTCGATGCCCACACGCAGCGAGATACCGCCGGGGCGGTCGCACGACAGCCGCACCACGATGCATTGCGCCTGCGCAGAGACGAATACCTCGCGCCGATGCACCGCGCCGCCAGAGCGGAACGTGGTGGTGGCCACCGCCGTGTCCAGATCGAGCTGACGGCGATAGTCGCTGATGCCGTCGGCGCGATCGAAATCCAGCAGCAGATCGCCCAACGGTTGATACGGCATCTGTTTGAGCGGACGCGAGAGCAGCTTGGCATCGGCCAGTTTTTCGGCTTCTGCGTAACGCCCGGCGAAGATCAGCGCACGCACCTGCGGCAAAGCCGCCAGCGCGTCAGGACTGGTGGAATCGTAAGGCCCGCCTGCATACAGCGTGTCTTCGTTGAGCTGCAGGCGCTCATGGGCGATACCGCCCCACACCATCGCACCTAATCGCCCGTTGCCGACCGGCAAGGCTTCTACCCATTCATTGGCCGGTTCGCGGTACCACAGCTGCAGCGCCTCGGCAGCCGCGACGGGCGCGAGCGCGGTTGTTTTCGAAGCCTGCGTGGCCTGTACAGCCGCCGGCACGGCGCCCAGGACCGCGATGGCGGCCCCGGTCGCCTTGCACAGCTCACGACGGGTCAGCACGGCAACCGCCGTGCTGACTGACCGGAACCGCGCGCGCCTGCCTTGCGGCGTTCCGGCATCTGGGTGCTCATCGACTGAAGACGGCCTGCGATCATCGACGACGCGCTTTGCCCGACGCAATCTTGCGCTGCAACACGCTGACCGGCTTGCCGTCGTACTGGATGCTGGCGTCGGTCTTGGGCGCGAGCGCGCCGGCATCGTCGCGCGGGCCGTCGACAAAGCGCACGTTGATGGTGCGTTTGGCCTGCATGCCGGTCCAGCTGCCTTCGCGCTTGCCGATGCTCAACTCGCCCTTGGCCTGGTTCCAGACCAGCGGGATGCGGCTGAACTCGCCCTTCTCGTAGCCGTAGCCCTTGCCATCGTCTTCATACAGCGAGAACTGGCCATCGGCGCCGGTGTAGACCACCACGGTGAGCGGTGCGTCCGCCACCTGGTCGACGTATTCCTGCACCGGGCCGGTCGGTACGATGGAACCGGCACGCACGAACAACGGCATGCGCTCGATCGGGGCAGCGGCTTCGATGCTCTGGCCGCCCTCGTAACGCTTGCCGGTCGCGAAGTCCAGCCAGCTGCTGCCGGCCGGCAGATACACCTGCCGCGAGGTGGCACCGAAGCGGGTCACCGGTGCGACCAGGAACGCCGGCCCGAACAGGTACTGGTCGTTGATGTCGCGGACCCTGGGGTCGTTCGGGAAGTCCATCATCATGCCGCGCATGATCACGCCATCGCGCTGGTAGGTGTCGCCGGCCAGGCTGTAGATGTACGGCAGCAGCGCATAACGCAAACGGTTGTAGTAGGCCATGCTCTCGTAGAACGGCGTACCTTCCGGTGCGATGTTCCAGATTTCGCGATACGGGAACTGGCCGTGCGAACGGAAGATCGGCACGAACGCACCGAACTGGAACCAGCGCGTGTTGAGCTCGCGCCATTCCGGCAGGTGGGCCGGATCCTGGTCTTCATAACGCTTCTCCACCGCAAAGCCGCCGATGTCGAAGGTCCAGTTGGGCAAGCCCGACAGCGCCATGTTGACGCCGCCGGAGATCTGGTCGCGCATGTCGTCCCAGCGCGAGACGATGTCGCCGCTCCACACTGCCACCGCATTGCGCTGGGTGCCGGCATAGCCCTTGCGCGAAAGGATGAACACGCGCTTGTCGTCGGCCGCGCGGTCGCCCACGTATACGCCATGCGTGTGCGGCAACGGGTAGGAATTGAAGTACTCGGTGGACGACCCCAGCGCGTTGGGCGTGGTGCGTGCCTTGCGCTCGGCGATGTCCAGGTTGGAATGCACGTCCGGCTCGTCGGCGTCCATCCACCAGGCATCGAAGCCCTTGCTGTTGAGCTTTTCGTTGACCTGGCGCCAGTACATGGCCTGCGCCTTCTCCGAATACGGGTCGTAGAACGAGTTCTTGTAGCCCTTGCCGATCCAGTCCAGTTCACCCACTTCCACATTGCGCTTGAACATGAAACCGGCCGCGTCCAGTTCCTTGTAGTTGGCGGTGGTGGGATAGAACTTGGGCCAGATCGAAATCATGATCTGCGCGTGCATGTCGTGCACGGCCTTGACCATGCCGTCCGGGTCCGGGAAGTGCTGCTTGTCGAAATCGTGCGAGCCCCAGGCATCTTCCGGCCAGTACGACCAGTCGAGCACGATGTTGTCCAACGACAGTTTGCGCTTGCGGTATTCGGCCACCGCGCCCACCAGCTCGTCCTGGCTCTTGTAACGCTCACGGCTCTGCCAGAAGCCATAGGCCCACTTGGGCAGCATCGTCGACTTGCCGGTCAGCTCGCGGTAGCCGGCAACGGCCTGGTCGTATGAATCGGCGGAGACGAAGTAGTAGTCGATCATCTGGCCGGCTTCGGACCACAGCGACAGATCCTTGGCTTCGGCTGCGGGCAGCGGGTCGCGGTGCAGCAACGCGATGTAGCTGGGGTCGATCAGGTCCCATTCGAGCTTGACGGTGTGGCGCGTGCCCGGCTCCAGATCGAGCTTGAATTCATGGTTCCACGGGTTCCAGTTCTGGCGCCAGCGGTCGATCACCAGCTTGCCGTCCACATACAACTTGGCGTATTCGCTCGAATACAGCGAGAACGTGTGTTCGCCACCGGTGAGCGCTTCGATCTCGCCCTCCCAGGTGACCTGCATGCGGCTGTTCTTGTCCTTGGTGATCGCCTTCTTCGGGTACTTGGGCAGATCGCTGAGGTATTGGTAGTTCACCTCGCTCTCGCGGCGCTCGAGGATTTGCTTGCCGTTGATCGCATAGCGTGCAGTCAGCGCGCCGGCCTTGCCCTTGGCGTCGTACAACTTCAGCGTCTTCGGCAGCGGCTGCAGGCCGCGCGGGTCGCCCAGACGGGTGATCGAATTGTTGTCCCACAGCAGGCCGTAGTTGCGGCTGGACACCAGGTACGGCACCGCCATGTCGATGTTGTTCTGCTGCAGCTCGACGTTGCGGCCCTTCTGGTTCATCCAGCCCTGCTGGTGCTGGCCGAAGCCGTACAGCGCTTCGTCGTCGGGCGACTGGAAGCGCTGACGCACGCTCAGGTAGTGCTTGCCCTCGGCCTTCAACGGCGCAAAGCTGCGCCCGCCGGCCACTTCCGACAGCACCGGCTTGCCGGTGGCATCGGCAAAGCTGACATGGCCATCGACGGTGGAGATGCTGGCAGTGACCTTGCCGGTCTTCAGCTGCACGCTGTCGCCCTGCTCGGCAATCTGGAACGCGGTATCGCCCTGCACCGGCACGCGCATCAGGCTGGGGCTGCGCGCGAAGTCGCCGTCCGGATCGGCGCTGACGCGGATGATGCCGCTATCGACCACTTGCAGGCGCACCGGTGCGGCGCCCTTGGCGCTCGGCACCACGGTGACGCCATCGGCGGCCTTGCGTACTTCCTGCGCATGCGCGGCGTTGGCCAACAGGGCCAGCGACAACGCCAGGCACCGGGCCAGTGGCGTACGTCGGTTGGCAGGCACGGCGCCGGCGGAACGGATGGTGGTTTGCATGATCACTCCCTTTGAATGACGAAACGGTGCCGCGGGGGCGGCAGCGCATGGGTAAGGCGAGGCGATGCCGTCGCGACGGCATCGCGGGGTTGTGGCAGGCGCGCTTATTTGTAGGTTGCCAGCTTGATCTTGAGCAGCTGCGGCACGCTGGAAAAATTGACCCCGTAATCGGTCTGGTCGCCATTCCAGTTGCGCTGGAATTTCCAATCGTTGCCTTCGTACACACCTTCCTCGACACGGTCGTAGATCATGTTGGCGGTGGCATCGCTGGCCGGATGCAGGGTCACGCGCGCGTGGTAACCGGTGACCAGGAATTCGTCCGGGCTCAGTTCGGCGATCAACGCGGCGCCGATCGGTTCGGGGTTGCCCGGCGGGTCGCCCTTGAACCAGAACTGCGGCACGCCATAGGTGATGGTGGCGCTCCAACGGTCGTTGAGCTTGAGCTCCTGCACGGCCTGGCCAGGCTCTTCGGCAGTGCCATGCAGCTTGCCTTCGGAAGCGGCCTTGGCGAACGGCCGCATCCCCATGCTGACCGCCTGAAATCCGAGCGCAAATGGCGCCAGCGTCTCTTCGTTGACGTGCTTGGCACCGAGCGGATAGTTGGAATAACGGGTGTAGTCGATGCCGAAGGCCGACCAGCCGATGCCGTTATGGCCCAGCGTGGAGTACAGATAGCGCGCGTATTCCGGGCGGTTGCCGGTTTCGGCCACGAACAGTGCGTTATCCGGGCGTGCATAGCGCTCCAGCACCGTGGTGTACATGCGGTATTCGGGCATGTAGATGTCCGGCGCCAGCAGGTCGATGTGCGGGCCGGCCACCTTCCACACATCCAGCACGTTGTCGGTGGGGCCACCGCTGGCGTACTGGCCGGGCTGGCCCGGATTGAACGGGCCACGCAGCGCGGCATTGACGTACATCGGCAACGGATACTCGGCCTTGCCGGCTTGCGCTATCTGGTCGATGTAGCGGCCGATCGACCACGCGTGGAAGATCTCGTCGGCATCGGCACCGAACACTTGCGCCCAGGTGCCCGGCTGCTTGTTCATCCGTTTGATCAGCTCGTCCGGCACCTGGCCGTCGAACAGCTTCTGCGCCATCGGCGAGAAGTCGCGCACGCTGCCGTAGGTGCCCGCCTCGTTCTCCGGCTGGATCATGATCACGGTGTGCTGCGGGTCCACCTTCTTCAGGTGCTGCATGAAGGCGACGAATGCCTTGCGATCGGCATCCAGCGTGGCCTGCGCATGCGGCGACAGCGAACCGATCGACTTGCCTTCGCGGGTGACCACACGCGGGAAGCGCTGGTTGTCGGTCTTGACCCAATGCGGCGCGTACTGCGGGCCGTTGTTCTTCCAGGTCGCAAACCACAACAGCACCAGCCGTACCTTGTGCTCGCGCGCCTGATCGAGCAGCGTATCGACGAAGGAGAAATCGAACTTGCCCTCTTCCGGCTCTACCTGTTCCCAGGCGATCGGCACCTGCACGGTGTTGGGGCCGAGTACCTGCTTGGCCGGCCACACCTTGTCCATGATGCCGGGGTAGTTGCTGGAGTTGTTGACCTGCGCGCCCAGGATCAGGAACGGCGCACCGTCGACCATCAACGCATGCTTGCCGTCCTTGCTGACGAACTGCGGCATCGGGGTCTGTGCCGCCGGCGCCTGCGCGTTATCCGGCGTTCCAGCAGCAGGGGTTGCCGCAGCGGTGGCTGCGGCAGGTTTACCGGGATCGCCCTTGTCGCCAGATTGGCAGGCAGCCAAGGCCAGCGCCAGCGCGGACAGCAGCAGCGGACGCAGGCAATGCGATGCGCGGGAATGGGAGATCACGCGTGCAACGGGGGAATGCATGGACATAAGGCTCCGTGTCACCAGGTATCGGTGCGGAAGGGGGAAACAGGAAGGGCGTCGCGATTGATCAGGTTGGCGTCGTCCGGGTTCTCGCTCCAGCCGTAGCGCACGGCGACCGGTGCGGCGACGGCATCGCTGTGCACGATCACGCGGTCACCATCGATCTGCGCGGTGGCCGGGTGGAAGCGTTGATCGGCGCCGGCAATGCGAAAGCCCTGCACGGCACCGCCGCCACGCACCTGCAGCGCACTGCCCTGCAAATCAAAGCCCAGCACCGCCTTGCCGCCGGCAAAACTTGCGCGCTTGAACACCGGCGCGCTGTACACCAGCGTTTCGCCATAGGCCACATGCCGCGCCGCCAGCGCCAGACGATGGCCGACATCGCGCTTGTTGGTGGGATGGATGTCGGTGGGGTTGCCGATGTCGACGATCACCGCCTGCCCGGTCGCCGGCAGCGCCAGCGTCTTGGACTGCGACTCGCGCAACAGTGCCCACGGGCTCAACTCGCCGTTGTCGCCGCCGGCCTTGAAGTTGGCCAGCTGCACCCACAGGAACGGCAGCGTTTTGTCGCCACGCTCGGCACGCCATTGCTGGATCATCGCGGCGAACTGCTCGCGGTATTTCACCGCGCCGGTGTCGGTGGCATTGGTTTCGCCCTGGTACCAGATCACGCCCTTGACCGGGAACGGCTGCAGCGGATGGATCATCTGGTTATAGAGCAGCGTGGGCAGCTGATTCTTGTTGTCGGTCAACGACACCCGCACTGCGGCCGGGCGGAATTTCCAGCCGCCGAGCGCACGCTTGGCACCGGCGCGGGTCTGCACGAAGCGTTGTTCATCCGGGCCATGCATGCCGCCACCGCCGCTGAGGTCTTCCACGCGGACCGCAATGTGGTTGACGCCGGCCTTGAGCGCCGCAGCCGGCACCTGATACACGCGTGGCAGGTTCCATTGCTTTTCGGTGCTGCCGACCTGCTGGCCGTTGACGTAGGTGGTATCCGAATCGTCGATCTGGCCCACGCCCAAGGTGATGCCGGCCTTGGCCTCGGCAGCGCTGAGCGTGATGGTGGTGCGATACCAGGCGATGCCGTCCATGCCGTCGTAGCCGCTGGATTCCCATTGCTTGGTGACCGGGATGCTGTCCCAGTCGCTGTCGTCGAACGCCGCTTCGCGCCATTGCCGCATCTCGCCCTCCACCTTGGGCCAGCGCGCGATGCGCTTGCCGGTGGCCGCCTGCGCTGCGGCGTCGCGTTGCTTGATCGCCTCGATCGCGCCCTGGTTCTGATCGGCACTCAGGCCCAGTGATGCAGCGTCCATCCACGCTTCGATCGCGCTGCCGCCCCAGGTACTGTTGACGATACCGATCGGCACACCGGTGCTGGCGCGCAGCTCCTTGGCGAAGAAATAGCCGACCGCGGTGAATTCACCGGCGTCGGCAGGCGTTGCGGCCTTCCACTCGCCACCGGTCAGGCGCGCCTGCGGCTGCACCGACCACGATTTGGGCACCTTGAAATGCCGCAGCTGCGCATCGTTGGCAGCGGCCACCGCTTGCCGGCCGTCGCTGGCCTGGACCAACGGCCATTCCATGTTTGATTGCCCGCTGGCCAGCCACACATCGCCGACCAGCACATCGCGCACCTGCAGCTCGCCCCCGTCGCCCTGCACACGCAGCACGTACGGGCCACCGGCTGCGTGCGCAGGCAGCTTGACCTTCCATTGCCCTGTTGCATCGGCCTTGGCGATGGCGCGCTTGCCGTCGAAGCTGACCGTGATCGCGGCATTGGGCGAAGACCAGCCCCAGACCGGCATCGGCTGATCGCGCTGCAGCACGGCGCCATCGGCGAACAGCAACGGCAACGTCGGCACCGCCCAGGCACACGGACTGACCAGCACCAGGCCCAGCAGGCAGCCACGACGAACGAAAGAAGCGGTCATGCGGTGATCTCCAAAGTCGGCGCAGCCGGGCGGCGCGCAGCGATACGACGGCGAACAGCGCCGTACACGGTAGGACAGCGCGATGCTGCGCGCAGCGACGCAGCGCTCATCGTGGATCGCCATAGAAGATGCCACGGCCACCGGTGGCAAAGTACACGCGGCCAGGAATGCGCGGGTCGCCGGTGACGCTATACGGCTTGCCGAAGCGATGCGCATCGTCGTTGATGCGTCGCCAATAGGCGCCCTCGTCATCGGAACGGAAGAGGCCATCCACGCCCGCCACGCGCCCGGCCAGATACAGCGCCGGCGGCGCGCCGGCACGCAGCGCCTTGCCGATGCCCAGCGAGCGCGCTTCATCGGGTTTGGCTAGCGTGCGCAACTGGCCGTTCTGCCAACGCATCACGCCGAGCGTCGGGCTGGCCAGATACACAACGCCCGCACGCCAGGGGTCGGGGCGCAATTGCGGGCGCGCACGTTCATCGCGCGCCGGGCTGCCGACCTGCTGCCCGGTATCGCGAAAGCTGGCCGCGCCATCGCGGCTCTCGTACAGGCGCCCACTCACCCGATCGGCCGCATACCAGCGCTGCGCATCGACGCGGTCGGCCACGACCACCGCGGTCTCGGGCAAGCCCTGCACGCGCTGCCAGTGCTTGCCGAAATCGGCAGTGCGCCACACACCGCCCTGCTCCGGCGCCCACACCACCTGCGATGCATCGGCGGCAATGGCAATGGTGCCGGCACCCTGCCCGCGCGGCGGCTCGCTGGCGAATGCAGCCCAGTGCGTGCCCCCGTCCTGCGAATACAGCGCGCGGATCTCGTTGTTGCGGCGATCGCGCACGGTACCGCTGCGCACCACCCACTGCGGTGCCTGGCCGGCGGCATCGATGCTTTCGCCGTTGGTCAGGCGCGGGCCAAGATACTGCAATTGTGCGGTGTCCAACGCGTCATGCCGGAAGCCATCGATATCGCCCAGCGCGCTGAGCAGATGCGCGCCGGCCATCGGGCTGAGCAGATCCAGCGGCACGGTTTCTTCCAGCCCACGGTCCTGGAACCACCACTGCAGCGGCGGCTGCTCTGAAAACGTCTGCAGATTGCGCGAGGCCCAGATGCCGTAGCCGGTGACGAACATGGCGTGGTTGCTGTCGAATGGATCGATCGCCAGAGCGCCTATCCAGTGCGGTGTTGCGTGCGCGGTCCACGGCGCGGCGCTGTGATCGAACTGCGCAGCCGCCAGCAGCGGAACCCAGCTGCGGCCGCCATCGCCGCTGCGAAACACTTCATCGCGCGGCGTGCGGCGGCGGAATGTGCTGGCCAGCAGCACCTGCGGATGTTGCGGATCCACCGCCACCGCGCCCCAGCCGAAACCATCGCCGGTGGCTGGTTGTGGGATCGGGCTGATCTGGCGCCAGCGGCCTTGCGTCGCGTCGTAGTTCCACAGCGCGCCACCGGCCATCAGATCCGGGCCGGGGTGATCGCCATAGCTCAAATACCACTGCCCAGCGTTGTTACCGACCATGTGGTTGGGGCGTAGCCCCTTGGGTTGCCCGGCCACGGCCGACCAGGTGCGCCCCGCATCTTCGGAGACATACAGGCTGGTTTGCGCAGTCGAAACGCCCACATAGATGCGTCGTGTCGCAGCGCCAGCACGGCCGCTGGCGGCGTCGAACACGACGAAGGCAATGCCCACCGCCTGTTCGCTTCCGACATGGTTGCGCGCCGTGGCGCCTGCCAGTGCATCGGCAGGAAAGGTCTCCACCCGCGCCCAGTGCGCGCCGCGATCGTCGCTGCGCCACAGGCCTGCATCACGTGAGCCAAGCAACAGCACACGGCCATCGTGCGGGTCAACCGCCAGCCGCTCGCCATTGGCGCGGCCCAATTGGTTGCCACCGAGCTTGAACGGCAGATCGGCGCGTTCGAAATGCTTACCGCGATCGAACGAACGCAACACCGCCGCATTGCCGGCGCGTTCGTGCATGTAGGTGCCAGCAGCCAGGTACAGGGCGTTCGGGTCGGCAGGATCGACCGCAAAAGCGTCGATTCCCATCAGATTCCAATCGTCGGCGCCCAACCAATCGGTCAGCGCGACCCACCGCTGCGCCTGCGCGTCCCAGCGATAGGCACCACCGACATCGGTGCGTGCATAGGCAAGATCGCGTTCGGCGGGATGAAACAGCACACCGGTAACAAAGCCGCCCCCCCCGATGGCCACGCTGTGCCACCGATACGGGTCTGGCGTACCGGGCTCGTCCGCAGATGCCTCGGACGTCATGAAGAGCAGCGCCAGCGTCAGGCAGACAGCAGTCAGCCACGCATGTGCTGCAGAAAAACGGCGCTTAGTAGGCGGATCGATCACGGCGATCATTCCTCCGGCTCCCCTCGCGATCGATGGCCTGGCCATCGATAGGAAAAACACCGGCCCAACGAGCTGCCTGCACAGCTCGCCGGACCGGCGACGCACTTCCTACGGCGCGTTCTACAGGCTGGCCCGCAAGGTCAGGCCATACCGACGATCGTTGATCACGAAGTCGCGGTAGCGCGACTCGACACCCAGGTAGCTTTCGCGGCGGGTATCGAGCAGGTTCACGCCATCGAGCGAAATCGACCACACATCATTGATGTTGAAACGCAGCGAGGCATCCAGCTGGCCGAAGCCCTTGTTGTAGACCGGCAGGTTGCCGGTGCCGTTGCCCGCCGTGGTCACCAGCCAGTCGCTGCGCCAGTTGTAGGCCACACGGCCCTGGAAGCGCGCCGTTTCGTAGCTGAGGATCGCGTTGTAGCTGTTCTTGGACAGGCCCTCCAGCGGCACCGTCAGCGACTGGCCGTTGGTGTCGGTGGCGGTCGGGCTCGGCGCCTCGCTGTCGACGTAGGTGTAGTTGGTCTGCAGGCCGAAGCCGCTCAACCAGCCAGGCAGGAAGTCGAAGAACTGCGTGTAACCCAATTCGGCGCCGCGGATCTTGCCCGAATCGCCATTGACCGGACGGGTGATCTGCCACACCTGGCCGTCGTACACCTCGTTGAAGACGGCATTGGCGATGAAGCCTTCCACCTTCTTGTAGAACAGGGTGCCGTACATCATCGACCCCTGGCCGAAGTACCACTCCAGCGCGGTGTCGAACTGGTCGGCCTTGACCGCTTCCAGACTCGGGTTACCCGCGGTGCCGGTGAAGGTCGAAGCGCCGTTCGAGGTGCCGGTGCTCAGGCTCAGGTTCGGGTTGAGCTTGTCGAAGGTCGGGCGCGAAATACCGCGCGAGGCGGCAAACCGCCACTGCAGCTGATCGCTGAGCATCCAACGCAGATTCAAGCTGGGCAGCACGTCGGTGTAGGTCTGCTGCGCATCCACCGGAATCAGGCCGCCACCTTCGGCATCGGTGCCGGTGCGTACGCCCTGCGAGCCCACTTCGGTGCGCACCACGCGCACCCCGATGTTGCCATCGAACGGAATGTCGCCATCCACGCCGAAGCGCAGCACGCCATACGCCGCGTAGGTCTTCTCGTTCTGCGTGTTGATGTTGTTGGGCGCAAATTCCAGCGGGGTGGCACCGAAGGCGGCCAAGGTCTGCTGATAGTTCGCCACTGCCGCATCGGATGCCGTCAGGGTCGGCCCGAAGGCATGACTCTTGCCGCGGAAGAAGTCGGTGATCGGATTGGTCATCACGCCGATGCCGGGGTACTGCGAAAACGGTGCGCCCGCGCAGTTGTTGATGCACATGAAGCGATAGATGTTGCCCTTGGTTTCGGCATCGCGGTCGGTGTAACGCACACCGGCCTTGAAGCTGCGCACGAAGTCGCTGTCGAAGGCCAGATCCATATCGGAACGCCAGGCGAATTCGGTGCCGGTGTTGTCGTCCTTGTTGTCCAGGTGATAGCGCCAACCGTTGTAGTTGTTGACATCGGCCAGGTAGCCTTCCGCACCGCTGGCATCGGTCACCGACAAGCGCGGCAGATCGCCACGGAAATCGACGTTGAACTGCGGGCTGGTGACCTGACCGGTGGACAGGATGTAGCGGGTGCCGGTGGTGGTGGCATCGACATACTGGAAGTCGGTGCTCAGGGTCAGCTTTTCGTTGACCGTCCACTTGGCGCCCAACGCGTAATCGGTGGTCACCGAATGCCGCTCGGTCAGGCTGGTGTTGGATTCGGTCGGCACATTCTGGAACGAGCCGTTGACGAACTCATTGCGGTTGTTGACCTGGATGCCGGGCAAGCCCTGCATCGGGTTGGCGCCGGTCAGCGCGAAGAACGAATAATCGTGCCAGCTGAAGTCGTAGTCCGAACGCAGCACCTGCGTATAGACTTCCACCGCATCGTTCGGACGCCACTGCATCGCAAACGCGCCGGTCTTGCGCTCACGCTCGCCGACGGTGGTGTTGATGCCGACGCCGTGCGGCACCGAGATCTGCTGGCCTTCGTAGCCCGGCAGGTCGGTCTGGGTGTACCACGGCTCGATCGAAATGGTGTCCTGACGGAACGGGCTCTTCTGCTGCGAGTAGTTCACCAGGATGCCGATCTCGCCGATGCCGGTCTGCCAGCGATCGCTGAACAAGCCCGAGAACGCCGGCTTGCCGTCGTCGGCCAGGTCGTAATGGTTGTACTGCACGCTACCGGCGATCTTGCGGCCGTCGTAATCGAACGGCAGACGCGTGCGCAGGTCGACCGTGCCGCCCAGGCCGCCTTCGATCATGTCGGCAGACGGATTCTTGTAGACGTTGACGCCACCGAGCAACTCGGCAGACACGTCTTCGAAGCTCAGGCCACGGCCGTCGTTGGCGGTGAAGATGTCGCGACCATTGAGCTCGGTGCGCACCTGGGTCAGGCCGCGGATGGCGATCGAGCTGCCTTCGCCGTAGTTGCGCGAGATCTGGATGCCGGAGATGCGCTGCAACGCTTCGGCCACGTTGTTGTCGGGCAGCTTGCCGATGTCTTCGGCAACGATGGAATCGACGATCTGCTCGGCGTTCTGCTTGACCAGCTGCGCCTTGGTCACGCTGCTGCGGGTACCGGTGACCTGCACGGTGTCCAGCTGTTGCGTCGTCGCCTCCGATGCCGGCGCGGCAGTGGTGGTCGCATCCTGCGCATAGGCCTGCGCGCTCAGCAGCGTGGCTACACTGATGGCCATCACGGAGCGGCGGAAATCACGGATCGAACGCTGACCCACAGTCCGGCCTGCCGGAACGTGGCGATGTTGCACTGACATGGTGCTCCCTCCCAGGACGCATGTACTTCTCGTTTTTAGCGGGCCGGTGCGCAAGCGCCCTGCCCGTCGTTGTGCTGGCTTGGCATCTGCCGACGGCAAGTGCCGTGGCTGGGTCGATGCGGTGTAAACCCGAGCGGGCTTACCTGATAGCTTCGGCCGGAGCATAGGGCGCGGCCGTCATGCCAGACCAATGAAATATTCCTGGAAAGGTATTCGCTAAACCTATAACAACCCTGGAAAACCCGGCAACTCTGGCATCGCAGGGTCACGGCGCGGGCTGGCACGTGGCGGGCTCAACTCTGAGAGCCCGCGCACGCTGCCCGCGTGATCGCCTGCACTTACCAGTTCATGCGCAGCACCAGCGAGTAACGCCGGTCGTTGACGAACCAGCTGCGCGTATACAGGTGGTAGTCGACCTCGCCGCCCGTGTAGGACGTCGGCCCCATCAAGACCTTGGTCACCGTGTTGGTCAGATTGTTGGCCTGCACGCCGAGCTGGACATGCGGGTTGAAGCGGTAGAACGCCGAGGCGTCGAGCTGGCCGTAGTCGTCCGACCAGGTCGGCAACTTGGTCGACACGTCGCTGGCGGTGAGCAGGTAACGCGAACGCCAGTTGTAGGCCAGGCGCAACGAAAGCGGTCCTTTCTCATAAATGCCGGCCAGGTTGTAACTGCGCCGCGACAGGCCTTCCAGCGGCAGGCTCACACCGGTGACGGTGGTCTGGGTGTACGGGTCGGTGGCGGTGTTCACGCCGCCGCTGCTGTCGACGAAGGTGAAGTTGGCATTGACGCCGAACCCGCTCAGCCAACCCGGCCAAGAGTCGAAGAACTGCGTGTAGCCATATTCGAAGCCGCGGATGCGCCCCTTGTCCATGTTGTACGGACGCGTCACCAGCCAGTCCTGCCCACCGTAGCTTTCGGTGACGGTCTGGTTGGAGAAGTAATCCTTGACGCTCTTGTAGAACAGCGTCAGGTACATCATGTCGCTGGTGTCGAAGTACCACTCCAGTGCGGTGTCGTACTGATTGGCTTTCATCGGCTGCAGATTCGGATTGCCGGCAGTACCGGTCCACCTGGAAACAGTGCCATTGGACTCGGTGTTTGCCGCGAGCAGCAGGTATGGCTGCAACTGCGTGTAGTCCGGGCGCGCCATCGCCTTGGAGGCGGCGATACGCCACTGCAGCGCGTCGGAGAACTTGAAGCGCATGTTGAAGCTCGGCAGCACGTTGGTGTAGCTGCCCTTGGCATTGTTGGCGAAGTACTGCCCGGTGTACTGCTCTCGCAGCGCTTCCGAACCCGCGCTTCCCGACAGGTCCGGGAACTGGCCGTAGCCATTGGCCTCGGTCTTGGTCTGCACGATGCGCACGCCGATATTGCCGTCCACCGGCACGCCCAATGCTTCGTCGTTGCCGAAGTACATCACCGCGTAGGCGGCCTGGGTGCGTTCGAACTGGCGATTGATGTCCTGCAGCTGGTATTGGTCCGGCGCCCAGCCCGATCCGCGCAGCGCCACGATCTGCTCGATCATCTTCGAGGTACCGGCGTAGTCCTTGACTGCGGCGTTGCTCGGAAAATACAGACGATTGGGCACATCGATCTTGCCGCGGAACAGATTGGAATACGAATACAGCTGCGAGGTGCCGGTCATGTAGGTGGCCAGATCGGCCAGTCCGGTCCCATTGGCGGTCCCGGGAATCTGCGCCCAGTTATCGCTGATCACACCCCAGTTGTAGCCGGAGTTCTTGTTGATCTGGGTGCGGTCGGTGGCGCGGATGCCGGCACGGAAGGTGCGCAGCCAGGCACTGTCGTCGAATGCGTATTCCAGGTCGAAGCGCGTGGCCAGCTCGCGGCCGCGATTCTTCGCCAGATGGTCCATGGCCGCACTCCAGAAATAGTTGGAGGGGTTGCTGGTGTAAGTGGTGTCGGCAATCGCGACCGATGGATATTTGCCGCTCAGATCGAAGGTCAGGCCCGGCAGGTAGATCGAATCGAACAGGGTGAAGTCCAGCGAATCGCTCTCCGAGCGCACCAGCTGCATATCGCCGCGCACGGTGAGGTTGCTGGTGAGCTTGTGGGTAAAGCCGCCGGACAAATCCGAGGTGGTCGTGCTCTGCTGCGCATAGCGGTTATTGGTGTAGAAGCGCACGCCATCGTTGCCGGTGACGTTGCCGCGCCAGGAACTGGATGCCGGCGAGCCACTGACGAAGCGGCCGTCGGCATCGTAGGTAAACTGCGTCCCGGGCGCCGGGCCAATCGCGTTGGTGTCGTCGTTGAAGAACGCCGCGCGCTCCTGCCAGTTCATGTCGTAACTGGAGCGCATGTATTGCACATAAATCTCCGTGTCGTCGCTGGGCCGCCACTGGAACGCGCCGGCCACGCCGTTGCGCTTGCGCTCGAAATCGAGCTGCCGCCAATTGACGCCGCCGGGCACGTAGACCTGGTCGAAGTTGGTGCCTTCCAGCAGCGCCGCATCGGTGCGGCGCACGAACGGCTCGACCTGGATGCCATCGCTGCGCGTGGCCAGTTCCGAATGCGCCACATCCACCATCGAGCCCATCTCGCCGAGGCCGGTATTCCAGCGATCGCTGAAGAGAAACGAGCCCGATGGTTTGTAGGTCTTGCTGAAATCGCCGTAGTTCACGTCGGCGGTCGCACCGATGATCCGGCCTGGCTGGTCGAACGGCATGCGCGTGCGCAGGTTGACCGTGCCGCCCAGACCGCCTTCGATGATCTCGGCCGAGGGGTTCTTGTAGACGTCCACGCCCGCCATCAGTTCGGCCGGCACATCCTCGAAGCTCAGACCACGGCCGCTGGCCGCGCTGAAGCTGTCGCGGCCATTGAGCTCGCCGCGCACCTGGGTCATGCCGCGAATCATCACGCCGCTGCCTTCGGCAGAAAAGTGGTCCGGATCGTTACGCGCCATGAAGTGATCGATGGTCACGCCGCTCACCCGTTGCAGGGTTTCGGTGACACTGCGGTCAGGCAGCGCACCGATATCCTCGGCGCTGACCGAATCGACGATCTGTTCGGCATCGTGCTTGATCGACTGCGACTTGATCAGGCTGGCGCGCACACCGCGCACTTCCACTGCATCCAGGTCGGTAGCCTTGCTCGCAGTGCTCGAGGAGGCGTTCTGGGACGACTGCGCCTGCTGCGCATAGACCGGCGCAGCGAGCAAGAGCCCGATGCTGATGGCCATGGCGGAACGGCGCAACGAAGGCAAACGACGGGCGAGCACGCCCGTGCCTGCCGAGGCATGGCTGGAATACTGGTACATCTGAATCCCTCCCAGGACGCAAGACGATTGAAACCGGTTGTCGCAGCGCAGACGCGCGGCGTAATCACGCAAAAAACGGGCGATGTCGCCCGTCAATTCCCTCCAGCAGGCGGCTTGGCCGCCGATCGCGGGCCCGACGTTACGTGCGCTTCAGCGTGCGATCTGGTTCACACGTATAGGCGCACCGCGCAGCGCCAGCCAATGAAAATTTCACAGGCTGCTATTCCACCGCGGAATAGCGATGAACGCACTGGTCAGGCAAGGGAGTCCGGCACGCGCAGCGCGGGATACAGACGTCGGGCAGTGGTGCGCAACGCCTGCAAGATGCGCTCGGCACCGGGCGGCAGGATGTAATCGCGTCGACGGATGATGCCGAACGATTCCATCCGCACGCCCAGTTCGATCGGCAGCACGGTGAGCAATTTCGCCTGGATCAACGGCGCCACCGATTCCACCGGCAGGGCGGTCAGCATGTCGGTGCCGCGCAGCAGGGTCGAGGTGACCGGCAGCGACGAGGTTTCGATGGCATTGGTCGGCGTCTGCACGCCGTGCTCCATGAACATCGAATCCAGGCGCGCACGCAACACGCTGTCGGCCGGCGGCAGAATCCAGCCGTGCCGTACCAGATCGGCGTGCTGCAGGCCGGCGCGGCTGGCCAGCGGATGGCCGGCACGCGCGATCACCGAATGCGGCTCGTCGGCCAGCGGCTCGAACTCCAGCTCGCCTACCCCTTCCGGGCCGAGAATGCGCCCGATCACGATGTCGAGCTGCCCGTCCAGCAACTTGGCCACCAGCGGACGGCTGTAGTCCATTTCCACACGCACCAGGATGTCCGGAAACTCGCGCTTGACCTCGGCGATGGCCTGCGGCACCAGGTTGGTGCCCGGATTGACCACCGTACCGATCGAAGCCTGGCCCATGCGGCCGGCGCGCAGCGCGGCGATTTCTTCCTGCGCCCGCCCAATCTCCGACATCGCCGCGCGTGCGCGCCGGATCAGCACGTGGCCATACCAGGTGGGCTCCACGCCACGGGCATGCCGCTCGAATAATTTCACCCCCAGCATGTCTTCCATTTCTGCCAGCAACTTGGACGCGGCCGGTTGCGTCATGCTAGCGGCCTCAGCCGCGCGCAACACCGAGCGCTGTTCGTGCAAATGCAGCAGCAGCAGGAGCTGGCGCGTCTTGAGCCGGGCTGCGTTGAACCAGGGAGTACCGGAATTTGCCATAGCGTGCGGTTGCGACCGTGTATTCGTCGGAGGAATAGAATATGCCGAAAATTTCATTTGCAGCACATATCTCCCCGCGCGAGGCTATCGAACGCCGCAGCAGGAGCCCCTACCTCCCGGGCGCGGTCAGAACAGACGTGACCTGTCCGTCCTCGGGCGGCAACACGCACGCCCTATACGCGGAGGTGGACAACGATGACGGCATCATGCCCGCCGATTGCAGGCCGTAAAACGGCGCATGCGTGTCCAGGTGACGCTCCCTCAGGGGTGCAATTCATCGCCTTGTTCGCCACGCGTCCTCCTCCCACGCTGCGCGTCGGCCGCCATGCCACGACACGCAGTCGCGCAGCCTCCCCCGACGTTGCCGGCCCCCCGGCCGCCAACCGCCGCTTTCCGCTCTACCGCGAGTAACCGCATGACTTCAGATACCACCGCCAGCCCGTTCGTCCTGCCCCTGGTCGCCATCCTGCGCGGCATCACGCCGGAAGAGACGCTCGACCATGTCGGCGCACTGATCGACGCCGGTTTCGATGCGATCGAGATCCCGCTCAATTCGCCGCGCTGGGAGCAGAGCATCGCGCTGGCGCAGCAGACCTTCGGCGCGCGCGCCTGGATCGGTGCCGGCACGGTGTTGCGCAACGAAGACGTCGACACCCTGGCCGGGATCGGTGCGCGCTTCATCGTTACGCCGAACACGCGGCCATCGCTGATCCGTCATGCGGTGTCGCGCGGCCTGACCGTGGTGGCCGGTTTCGCCACTGCCAGCGAGGCGTTCGACGCCATCGACGCCGGCGCAACCATCCTCAAGCTGTTCCCGGCAGCGACCTATGGCGCCGCGCATGTGCGCGCGTTGCGCTCGGTGCTGCCCACGCACATCCCGGTCTATGTGGTGGGCGGCGTCAGCCCGCAGACCCTGGCCGGCTTCATTGCCCAGGGCGCCGCTGGCGCCGGCATCGGTGGCGAACTGTACAGACCCGGCCAATCGCTCGAAACAACCCAGACGCATGCACGCGCCTTTGTGCAGGCCTACCAGGAACTGCAAGGATGAAGATCACCCGCCTCACCACCTACCACGCCGCACCGCGCTGGCTGTTCCTCAAGGTCGAGACCGACGAGGGCATCACCGGCTGGGGAGAGCCGGTCATCGAAGGCCGCGCGCGTTCGGTGGAGGCCGCCGTGCACGAACTGGCCGGCTATGTCGTGGGCAAGGATCCGGCGCGCATCAACGACCTGTGGCAAACCCTGTACCGCGCAGGATTTTATCGCGGCGGCGCCATCCTGATGAGCGCCATCGCCGGTATCGACCAGGCGCTGTGGGACATCAAGGGCAAGGCGCTGGGCGTGCCGGTGTACGAATTGCTGGGCGGGCTGGTGCGCGACCGCATGAAGACCTATCGCTGGGTCGGCGGCGACCGCCCGGGCGCGATCATCCAGCAGATCACCGACTACCGCGCGCTGGGCTTTGACACCTTCAAGTTCAACGGTACCGAAGAAATGAAGCTGATCGACAGCGCGCGCGCAGTCGATGCGGCGGTGGTCAAGGTGGCGGAAATTCGCGAAGCCTTCGGCAACAGCATCGACTTCGGCATCGATTTCCATGGCCGCGTCGGCGCGCCGATGGCCAAGGCGTTGCTGCGCGAGCTCGAACCGTTCAAGCCCCTGTTCGTCGAGGAGCCGGTGCTGGCCGAACAGGCCGAGTATTACCCGCGCCTGGCCGCAAGCACTTCGATTCCGCTCGCCGCCGGCGAACGCATGTTCTCGCGCTTCGAATTCAAGAACGTGCTGTGCGCCGGCGGCATCGGCATGGTGCAACCGGACCTGTCGCATGCTGGCGGCATCACCGAATGCGTCAAGATCGCCGCGATGGCCGAAGCCTACGAGGTCGGCTTCGCCCCGCACTGCCCGCTCGGCCCGATCGCACTCGCCGCGTGCCTGCACGTGGACTTCGTTTCGCACAATGCCATGCTGCAGGAACAGAGCATCGGCATCCACTACAACGAAGGTGCGGATCTGCTCGATTACGTCGTCAACAAAGACGATTTTCACTGCGTGGATGGCAGCATTGCCGCACTGCCCAAACCCGGACTCGGTGTGGAGATCGACGAAGAGATGCTCAAGCGCGCAAACGAAAACCCGCCCGACTGGCGCAACCCGGTATGGCGCCACAGCGATGGCAGCATCGCCGAATGGTGAGCACGCCCGAACACACCGCCGTGCTGGCGGTCGACAGCCGCTGCACGCATGGCGAAGGCGTGCTGTGGTGCGAGCAGCGCCAGGCGCTGTACTGGGTCGACATCAGCGAAAAACGCCTGTGGCGGCACCACCCGGCCAGTGCGCAGTCGCGCTACTGGACATTGCCCGACCGCCCCGGCTGCATCGGCTTGATGGACGATGGCCGCGTACTAATCGCGCTGGCCAAGGCGATCGGCATTGTCGATCCGGACACCATCGAAGCCGACGTGCTGCCCTTCGAAAAACTGGCGGACGTGGAAGCGGACAATCCGCTTACGCGCAGCAACGATGGCCGCGTCGACCGGCATGGCAATCTGGTGTTCGGCACCATGGACGAGCACGACACCAAGGCCGCACGCGGTGCGTTCTACCAATTTTCGCTGAAGCACGGCTTGCGCGCCCTTCCGCTGCCGGGCGTGTCCATTCCCAATTCGATCTGCTTCAGCCTCGACGGCCGCACCATGTATTACTGCGATTCGGTGCGCCCGCAGATCCTGTGCTGCGATTACGACCCGGAGACTGCACAGACCACCAACACGCGCGTGTTCACCAGCCTGGACCGCGATGACGCCGAGCCGGACGGCTCGATCATCGACAGCGAAGGTCACCTGTGGAATGCGCAATGGCGTGCGTCGCGCGTGGTGCGTTATCGCCCAGATGGCAGCGCGGAGCGCGTCGTGCAGCTGCCGATCAAGCACCCCACCTGCAGCGCCTTCGGCGGTGCAGCGCTGGATAGACTGCACGTGATCTCCTCGCGTCTGGACCACAGCGCCGACGAGCTGGCCCGCATGCCCGAGGCCGGCAGCCTGTTCGTCTGCGACCTCGCCATCGCCGGCCTGCCCGAAAACCGGGTGGCGAGCGCGTGATCGCCATCGATTGGGGCACCAGCAGCCTGCGCGGCTATCTGCTCGATGCCGA
This sequence comes from Xanthomonas sp. D-36-1, assembly GCF_017746155.1. Taxonomy (NCBI): domain Bacteria; kingdom Pseudomonadati; phylum Pseudomonadota; class Gammaproteobacteria; order Lysobacterales; family Lysobacteraceae; genus Xanthomonas; species Xanthomonas sp. D-36-1. Next base: position 101,507 of record NZ_JAGHWR010000036.1, on the reverse strand, counting down.
CGGCAAGGTGCGTGCGCAGCGCCGCGGCAGCGACGGCATCCTCACCTGCCAGGGCCGCTTCGACGACGTGCTGGCTGGCCTGATCGATGGCTGGGACGGCCCGCTGCTGCTCTCGGGCATGATCGGCAGCCGCAATGGCTGGGTCGAGCAACCCTACCTGCCCTGCCCGGCCGACACCGCAGCGCTCGCCCAGGCGATGCGCTGCTACGACGCGCTGTTGCCGGGCCGCGCGCTGTGGTTCGTGCCCGGCGTCAGCACTGGCGAACAGACCGGCGTGCCCGATGTGATGCGCGGCGAAGAAACCCAACTGGTTGGGCTGATCGCCGCACTCGGTGACGGCGAGCACGTGGCCTGCCTGCCCGGCACGCACAGCAAGTGGGCGCGGATCGCCAACGGACAGCTCACAGGTTTCGCCACGGTCATGACCGGTGAGTTGTACGCCGTGCTGCGTCGGCACAGCATCCTGGGCAAGCTGATGGATGACGACCATGCCGAGCTGGACGCTGCCGCATTCGTGCAAGGTGTCGACCGCAGCAACGACCCTGGCGGCCTCAGCCACCACCTGTTCGGCACCCGCACGCTCGGCCTGTTCGAACGCCTGTCCTCCGCGGCGCTGCCGTCCTACCTCTCGGGCGTGCTGATCGGCCACGAACTGCGCGAGCACCGCGGCGGTCACGCCATCGTGCATCTGGTCGGCAGCCCTGCACTGGCGCAACGCTACGCATTGGCGTTGCAGCACCTGGGCGTCGAAAGCCGGATGCATCCGGAGGATCTGGCTGCGGCAGGGTTGTTCGCGCTGGCCAGGCAGCGCGGGCTGGCCTGACCGGCCAGCAGCAAAACGCCGACAACTCCACACCCATCACGCGACTGCTTTAGAATTAGGAGGCTAAACGCCGGATTCCGCCATGCCTTTTGTTGTCACCGAAAACTGCATCAAGTGCAAATACACCGACTGCGTCGAGGTTTGTCCGGTGGATTGCTTTCACGTCGGGCCGAACTTCTTGGTCATCGACCCGGATGAGTGCATCGACTGCACCTTATGCGAGCCGGAATGCCCGGCCAACGCGATCTATCCCGAAGACGACGTGCCAGCGGGCCAGGAAGCCTTCGTGGCACTCAACGCCGAACTCGCCAAGGCCTGGCCGGTGCTGACCGTGCGTCAGGAGCCGGCACCGGATGCCGCCGAATGGGATGGCAAGCCCAACAAATTGCCGCTGTTGCAGCGCTGAGCTGCACGACCGGGCGCGGCCCCGAGCCACACCGCTGCCGCACCTCACAATGCAGTTGCCATCAACTCCGCACCAACGCAAAACGGGCGCCCAAGGCGCCCGTTTTTGCCATCCAGCAAACCGCACCGGCCTCAGCCGCCCAACTTGCCCTTGAGCGCAGTGATCACCGCCACCGGCGCTGCCGCCGTGGCCGGCATGCCGCGCGGGTCCACGGCCGACACGTAACTGCCGGCGTCGACCTTGACCACGCGCACCAGGAAGCTGGAACCTTCGTAGCTCACGTCATAGGAACCGAGCATCTGCGCCTTGCTGGCGATGGTCAGGCCGGGGATGTCGGCCAGTGCCGCGCCCACCTTGCCGAACACCTCGTCGCGCTCGCCCGGCACGGTAAACCCGCTATTGGCGCTTGCCGACGGCGGCGTGTTGGTCTGCTGCTGGGTGGTCGAAGCCAGCGTCGGCACCTTCATCGCACCGGAGGTGTCGGGCAGGTTCAGATCCGGCGGCACTTCCAGCGGGCGGGCTTCCGGGGCCAGCGCATAGTCGCCGCGCGCGCCCTTGTGAAACCAGCTGCAACCGCTCGTGGCAGCGACGGTGGCGGTCGCCAGCAACGCGAGCGACAGCACGCGGACGGGGGAAACGGAATGACGCATCGATAGATCTCCTGGGTCAGGCCGCGAGCATTTCGCGGCTGGAAAGCGCTTCCAACGCAATGGCGTCGGCGGCAAGGCGGTCGGCGGCAGGCTGGTGCGCCGCAGAAAGAGGCAGCAGCGGCAAGCGCAGGCCGTGGCCGATCCCGGCGCGCTGCAGCAGCGCCTTGACCGGGATGGGATTGGATTCGATTCCGCAGAAGCTGTGGTATTCGCTCAGCCGCGCGTCCCAGGCAGCAGCAGCATCGCGCTGGCCATCGCGGGCCAGATCGCACAGGCGCCGGTACGCCGCTGGCAAGGCGTTGGAGGCGACCGAGATCAGCCCGGCAGCACCGGACAGCATCGCACGCGCCGCGCTGCCGTCGTCGCCGCTGAGCACCACAAAACTGTCGCTGCGCAACACCACCAACGCGGCGATGCGCTCGGGTTCGCTACGCGCTTCCTTGATACCGACGATGTTCGGATGGCCCACCAGCTCGGCCACCGTCTCCGGCAGCAGGTCGCAGCCAGTGCGGCCCGGCACGTTGTACAGCACCACCGGCAGGCCACCTTCCTCGGCCACCGCCAGAAAGTGTGCCTTCAAGCCGGCCTGGGTCGGACGCACGTACGGCGGCGTCACCACCAGCGCGTACTGCGCGCCCAGCGCTGCAGCGCGACGGGTCTGCGCAATGGTCTTTGCCGTCCCGGACAAGCCGGTGCCGGCCAGCACCGGCACCCGGCCGGCCACCTGCGCCACGGCAGCGCGCAGTAGGGTGTCGTATTCGTCGTCGCTCAATGCCGCCGCTTCGCCGGTGGAGCCGGCAACCACGAGTCCCTGCACGCCACCGTGCAACTGCTGCTCCAGCAGCCGCCGCCAGGCATCCAGGTCGAGTGCGCCATCGGGACCGAAGGGGGTCGCCAGCGCGGTGATGATGCCGGAAAGGGACAAGATTCTGCTGCTCTTACGTGACAGGAAAAGGCCCGCGCGCACGCGGGTTGCGACCGCCTGCATGTTACTTGCGGCGCGAAACCACGGGCAAGTATGCTGGTCACCGCCAGGGCGCCTGCCCGGGCGGCCATTCAGCCTGATGCAATGCCGGAAGCCCCTTTGACCGACTCTACACCCCGGCCTTCGCCGACCGAAAATCACCTCCTGATCAACGCCTACACGACGCATCCGGAGTCCCCCTTGTTGCCCGTCACTCGCCGCATCGCCGACAGCGGCTGCAATCTCGTGGACGCCCGTCTGGCCACGGTGGGACGCGACGTCTCGGTCACCGCACTGGCCACCGGCTCCTGGGATTCGGTCGCCAAGCTCGAAGCCATGCTGACCCGGCTCGAACGCGAGGAAGGTCTCAAGCTGGTGTGGTATCGCACCGGCCCCAAGCAGACCCAGTCCAACCTGCTGCCCTACATCGTCGAAGTGATCGCCGCCGACAAGCCGGGCATCCTGTTCCAGCTTGCCGATTTCTTCGACCGCCAGGGCATCACCATCGAAAACCTGCAGAGCACCCGCTACCGCGCCATGCAGACCGGCGCGGAGATGTTTTCGGCGCAGGTGACGATCGGCGTGCCGGCCAACATGCACATCGCCGCCTTGCGCGATGATTTCCTGGAATTCTGTGATCACCTCAATCTCGACGCGATCATGGACCCGATGAAGTTCTAAGGCACCCACCAATGGCCATCGCGATCTCTGCGCTAAAACAGATGTTCGACCACATCCGCTCCGAGACCGATTGGAATCTCGACGGCCCGCTGCGTTGGGAATACTTCTTCGCCGATCCTGCGCAGGAGCCGCTGCAGAAACTCGCCGAGCAACTGACCCAGGACGGCTATCGCGTCATCGACATCTTCCTCGGCGAACGCGACGAAGATGATGGCGACGATGAAGAGTCGTACTTCCTGCACGTGGACAAGAAGGAACACCACACCATCGAGTCGCTGAATCAGCGCAATGCGCAGTTCGACGCACTTGCCAAACGCTTCCATGTGGCTGCTTATGATGGGATGGACGTCGGCCCGGCATGACCGCGCCGTACGCCCCTCCACTTTGGGCTGAGCAACGATGACCTACGCTGTGCTGGAATTACCCGCTGCAACCTTCGATCTGCCGCTGGCGCTGTCCGGCGGCACCCAGACCACCCTGCGCGACCATGCCGGCAAATGGCTGGTGCTGTACTTCTACCCGAAGGACAGCACGCCCGGCTGCACCACCGAAGGCCTGGACTTCAACGCGCTGCTGCCGCAGTTCAAAAAGGCCGGTGCGATGGTGTTGGGGGTTTCGCGCGATTCGGTGAAGTCGCACGACAACTTCTGCGCCAAGCAAGGCTTCACCTTCCCGTTGATCAGCGACAGCGATGAAGCGCTATGCCGCGCCTTCGACGTGATCAAGGAAAAGAACATGTACGGCAAGCAGGTGCTCGGCATCGAGCGCAGCACCTTCCTGCTCTCGCCCGAGGGGCGCATCGTGCAGCAATGGCGCAAGGTCAAGGTGGCCGGCCATGCCGAGGCCGTGCTAGCCGCGTTGAAGGCGCACGCCAAACAGTGACACCCCTCGCTTCCCGCGTCCTCCATCACCCTGCCCCGGCAGGCGTGGTGGCTCGCCCCTGCTCCATCACTTGGAAGACCCAATGACCCGAGGCAAGCGCATCTACGTGCTGGACACCAACGTGCTGATGCACGATCCCACCGCGCTGTTCAAGTTCGAGGAACACGATGTGTTCCTGCCGATTCAGGTGATCGAGGAGCTCGACAACGCCAAGAAGGGCACCTCAGAAGTCAGCCGCAATGCACGCCAGGTCAGCCGGTTCCTGGACGAATTGCTGGAAAACACCAACGCCGAGCAGATCCAGGCCGGCATCCTGCTCAGCCATCCGCAGGGCATCCAGCTCAAGGGCCAAGCTGCGATCGGCCGGCTGTTTTTCCAGATCAAGCCGATCGATCCGGGCCGCACCTTCGGCGAAATGCTGCCGGACAACAAGATCCTGGCCTCGGTGCTGGCGCTGCGCGAAGAAAACCCGGATGTGCCGGTCATCCTGGTGTCCAAGGACATCAACCTGCGTATCAAGGCCTATATCAGCGGCCTGGTCGCCGAGGACTATCAGAACGACCGTGCGCTGGACGATTTCAGCCTGCTGTTCACCGGCGCCATCGAACTGCGGGAAGACTTCTGGCAGAAGCACAACGAAGATCTGCGCAGCTGGAACGAGCGCGGCCGCACCCATTACGAAATCGTCCTGGCCGAGGATGAAGACTGGTATCCGAACCAATACCTGTACCTGCCCGGCGAAGATGAAGTGGAGCTGCGCGTGGCCAAGGTGGGCGGCGGCAAGGCCACCTTGTGCCTGGTCGACGATTTCCGCAGCGGGCCGCATGCGGTCTGGGGCATCGTGGCACGCAACCGCGAGCAGAATTTCGCGCTCAACGCGCTGATGGACCCGGAAATCGACTTCGTGACCCTGCTCGGCACCGCCGGCACCGGCAAGACCCTGCTCGCACTGGCTGCCGGCCTGGCGCAGACCATGGACCAGCAGCGTTACCGGCAAATCATCATGACCCGCGCCACCGTCAGCGTGGGCGAAGACATCGGCTTCCTGCCCGGCACGGAAGAAGAAAAGATGACCCCGTGGATGGGCGCACTGACCGACAATCTGGAAGTGCTCACGCACAACCAGGAAGGCGGCTCGTGGGGCCGTGCGGCCACCAACGACCTGCTCGCCAGTCGCATCAAGATCCGCTCGATGAACTTCATGCGCGGCCGCACCTTCCTGTCGCGGTATCTGATCCTGGACGAGGCGCAAAACCTCACGCCCAAGCAGATGAAGACGCTGATCACCCGTGCCGGCCCCGGCACCAAGATCGTGTGCCTCGGCAACGTCGAACAGATCGACACCCCTTACCTCACCGAAACCACTTCGGGGCTGACCTACGCGGTGGATCGCTTCAAGGCGTGGCCGCATAGCGCGCACATCACGCTGCGTCGCGGCGAGCGCTCGCGTCTGGCCGACTTCGCTTCGGAGGTGTTGTGATGCGCGCATATCGCGGCGCGGCGGCGCTCGCCGTGATCGCGCTGGCCGGTTGCGCCAGCACGCAGGGGCCATCCAGCGTGCCGACCAATCTCAAGAACGGACAGTCCTGGATCATCACCCGGCAGAGTGTGGCCGAACAGGTGTTGCAGACCTGCTCGCGCGACAGCCCGGCGCGGCATCCAGGCCAGATCAGCGGCTATTGGGCACCGAGCCATCAGCAGATCGAACAGCTCGAAGCGCGGCAGGATGCGTTGACGCCCACCATTGCCGAGCCGCGGGAGTTCGACCGCCAATACGTGGGTGTGGTGATCCAGGGCCAGCAGTTGATCTACATCAACGCCTTCAAGCTCCCCAACGACCCGCCGGTGAAACCGGCGAGGGAAGCGATCCAGGTCTGCGACGGCGGCAGCACGTTCTGGGGCGCGCTGTACGACCCGCAGACCGGCGCGTTCTCGCAGATTGCAATCAACGGTAGCCCCTGACCCGAGATGGGAATCCTGCTGCCGCGCTGGGTCTGGATTGGCGCGGTGGCATTGTCGGCCGTGGCCGGCATGGTCAATGTGGTGGGCTACCTGGGCTCCGAGCACCAGGTGGTCAGCCACCTCACCGGCACGACCAGTCTGCTTGGCGTTGCCCTGGCGCAAAACACCGCACCGGATATCGGCTTTCTCTGCGGCGTCCTCATCGCCTTCTGCGCAGGCGCCATGCTCAGCGGACTGATCATCGAGGACGATGTCTTGCGGCTTGGACAGCGCTACGGCGCTGCGCTGATGATCGAGGCGCTGCTGTTGCTGGGCGCGACTGCGCTGTTCAAGTTGCATCATGTCGGCGGCGTCCTGTGCGCCGCTGGCGCCTGCGGCCTGCAGAATGCGATGGCGACCAGCCTCAGCGGCGCCGCGGTCCGCACCACGCATTTGAGCGGCATGTTTACCGACCTGGGCATCGGCCTGGGACACCTGCTGCGCGGGCGCCCGCTGCAGGTGCGCCGCCTCACGCTGAGCGCGCTGATCATCGGCGGCTTTCTCGGCGGCAGCATCCTCGGTACCTTGCTGTTCCAGCGCTGGCAGTACGACGCGCTCTACCTGCCCGCCGGCCTCACCGGATCGACCGGCGCCGGCTATGTCGCCTACCTGCAATGGCATCGCTGGCGCACAGGATGATGCGCACATCCTCCGGCCAGCAGTGCAGAATCGCCACATGACTACGCCCAGTACGCTGTCTGCATTGAGCATCGCCGGCTCCGACTCCGGCGGGGGCGCCGGCATCCAGGCCGACCTCAAGACCTTTGCCGCGCACCGCGTGCACGGGTTGTCGGCGATTACCGCATTGACCGCGCAACACACCCGCGCCGTCACCGCCGTGCATCTTCCACCACTGCCCTTCCTGCATGCGCAGGTGGATGCCTGCTTCGCCGATTTCGAGATCCAGGCGGTCAAACTCGGCATGCTGGCCAATGCCGACATCATTCATTGCGTGGCCGACCTGCTTGAGCGGTATCGCCCGCCGTTCGTGGTGCTCGACCCGGTGATGGTGTCCACCAGCGGCGCGCGCCTGCTCGAAGATGCGGCCTTGGATGCGCTGCGCACGCGCTTGCTGCCGCTGACTACCCTGGTGACCCCCAATACGCCCGAAGCCGAGTTGCTGACCGGCCGCCGCATCGACAGCGCCGACGCCGCCGAACATGCCACCGCCGCCTTGCTCGACCTGGGTGCCAACGCGGTGCTCCTCAAGGGCGGACATCTGCACGAAGGCGCACACGTGCTCGACCGCTTCGATGACGGCGTGACCCAGGACGTGTTCATGCATCCGCGCCTGCAGGTCGATGCGCACGGCACCGGCTGCAGCCTGTCGGCAGCCATCGCCGCGCAGCTATGCCAGGGCCTGTCGCTGCTCAATGCCTGCGAAGCGTCGATCGATTACGTTGCCCGCGCCATCCGCATCGGCCAACGCCCCGGCCAGAGCGATGTGCTGGTGCTCGACCACTTCGGCGCCGCGCCCGGCGCATGAGCGTGCAGACCGATACCCTGCTCGCCAGCGCTGCAGATGGGCACCGCTGGCAAATGATCCGTTGCGCGCCGCCGCACCCGACGACAACGCTGCTGTGGCTGCCGGCATTGGGCGTGGCAGCGCGGCACTACCAACCCTTCGCACAGGCGCTCGCGTCCACCGGGGTTGCGGTGTATGTGCACGAATGGCGCGGCAATGGCAGCAGCACGCTGCGCCCGTCGCGCGAGCACGATTGGGGCTATCGCACGCTGCTTGCAGACGATCTCGCCGCCAGCCACGCCCTACTCGATATCCACGACCCGCAGCTGCCGCGCATTGTCGGTGGGCACAGCCTTGGCGGTCAGCTCGCGTGCTGCTATGCCGCGCTGCATCCGGTGCAATTCGCCCAGCTCTGGCTGGTGGCCAGCGGCTCGCCGTACTGGCGCAATTTTCCCGTCCCCATGCGTTACGGCCTGCCCTTGGCGTTTCGGTTGTTGCCGTGGCTGGCGCGCAGGCAGGGCGTGCTGCACGGGCGCAAGCTCGGTTTTGGCGGCACCGAAGCACGCAGCCTGATTGCCGATTGGGCACAGGTCGGCCGCAGCAATCGCTATCGCGCGGCAGGCGCGCCATGGGGTCTGGAACAGGCGCTGGGCCAACTGCGTGTGCCGATCCGCGCAGTGACCCTTGCGCGCGACACGTGGGGCCCAGCAGATGCGCTGCGCGCATTACTCGACAAGATGCCGCAAACACATCCACACCATGTGCGATTGGACGATGTGCAACTGGGCGCACGCAGCGATCATTTCGCCTGGATGAAAACGCCTGCGGCCGTGGTCGCTGCACTGCGTAGCGCCCCTGACCACGACCGCAACGACGCTGGAATTTCACAAAGGGATTGACGGGCCGGTCGCTCATCCGCATAATTCCGCTCCTGACGAGGCGCCCGTAGCTCAGTTGGATA
>NZ_JAGHWR010000036.1:0-92558 GCF_017746155.1 Xanthomonas sp. D-36-1 | reverse complement strand
TCGAATCTCTCCGGGCGCACCAATCTTGAAGAAAACGACCAGCTTGCTGGTCTTTTTTTTGCCCGTCGTTTCTGCCGAAGCAGACGATGGTGGGCAGTGCGTTGCAGTGTAGTGCGCCGTTCCGTCGGGCGATGCCGATCTTCCAGCAAAACGCGCGCCGCCGTCACCGCACGCACCGCATCCGGTGCGATCAGGCCGTGGCAGCAGCAGCGTTCGCGTCGGCAACCACCGTGACCGGCACCAGCGATGTCACCGGATGCCCGGCATCGCGCCATGCATCCAGACCACCCAGCAGCGGCCGCACATCGCGGTACCCGCGCTCGCGCATCCGCGCGGCCAGCCATGCGGCAGACACCTCGTCCGGACACGCACAGTAGATCACCACGCTGCGATCGCGCGGCACGCTGGCAAGGATCTGCGCCAGCTGACGCTCGTCGGCGAACACGGCACCAGGAATGGTGTATGGCTGCAACTGGCGATAGCCCGGGGCGCGGATATCCAGCACGGTCGGCCGCAGGCTTTCTTCGCCGGCCAGCAACGGCACCAACTCGTCTACCGCGATGCGCGCATGCTCCAGCGATCGCAACAGGCTCTGCCGCCGCCACCAGCGCCAACCGACATAGCCGGCCAGCAACGCGGCCAGGACCACGATCGCGCCTGCGCCGAGTTCGGACAGCAAAGCAAGCACATCCTGCACCTGAGGCGCGAACACAGCACCCACACTCAGTCCGGCCAATGCCCACAACGATGCACCGACGGCGTCGTATCGCAGGAACGCCGCAGGACGCACCCGCATCGCCCCGGCCATCGGCACCGAGACCATCGACAGGCCCGGCACGAACTTGGCGACCGCCAGCACGCGCACGCTCCAGCGCGAAAAAAAGCGCTCGGTCTGCTTCATGCAGCTGTCGCGCGACAACGACAGCCGACACAGCGACTGCAAGGTGCGGTTGCCGAAGCGGCGACCGGCCAGATACCAGACCAGGTCGCCCAGGAGGCTTGCCGCGACAGACACCGCCAATGCTGCAAGCCCGGCCAGCCAGGCATCGCTGCCACCTTGCAACGCATAGCTGGCGCCGACCAGCACCAGGGTCGGCAACGCCGGCACCGGCAGCCCGAGCGACAACGCCAGCACGTTGGCGAACACCAGCGCCAATCCGTACTGTTCGATCAAGCCTTGCATGCGACGACCCTGCGCGATGGCGGGCGACCATTATCCGTCTTCCCTCACAGCGGCGACTGCCCGGCAGCGACGGAACGATACGTTGCGGCCAAGGCGTCCAACCAGCGCTCGAACAGGCCCTCGCTGCGCAATGCGCGTCGCCACCAGCTCAACGCCTGTCCCTCTTCGCCCGGCCGCCAGGCCAGATAAAAGGTTTCGTCGGGCTTGTGGGTTTCCACCTGCACCTCGCGTAGCCGGCCCTCCTGCAGCGCCCCGCGCGCATACGGTTCGGGCAGAAAGCCGTAGCCGACGCCGGCCAATTGCAGCAGCAGCTTGGTGCGCATGGCGGGCACGGTGAGCACATCGCGTCCGGAGAGCAGCCCGACCGTGCGCGGCAGCAGGCGCCGCGCCGAGTCCGCCACTGCGATCGCACGGTGTTCGGCCAACTCGGCCGCGCCCAGCAGGCCGGCATTCGCCAGCGGAGAGGTGGATGCCACGGCAAACACGAACCGCAACGTGCCGATCGGCTCGGCTACATAGCCGCCACCGCTGGGCCCCTCGCCCGCCGCCACGATCAGGTCCACGCGCCTGTCCAGCAGCGCCTCCCAACTGCCCGACAACGACTCGCTCAGCACGCGCAGCCGCGTACTGTCGGCCACGGTGTAGAAGTCCAGGATCTGCGACTGCAGCAAGGCCGCAGGCAGCACCGCATCCAGTCCGATCGCAAACTCCGACTCCCAGCCGGAAGCCACGCGCCGCACCCGCACCTCCAGCTCTTGCGCGGCGCGCAGCAAGTGGCGCCCCTCGCGCAACAGCTCGCGGCCAGCCTGGGTAGGCGTGGCCTTCGGTCCCACCCGCTCGAAGAGCTGCACGCCCAGATCCTCTTCCAGTTTGGACACCGTATAGGAAATCGTCGAAGGCACCTTGAACAGCACCTTGGCCGCGGCGGCGAACGAGCCACGCCGGTCGATGGCATCCAGGATCTGCAACGCTTCCAGGCTGATCTTCATTGTTCGAATTTTTCGATGGTAGCGGCCAAATCTACTCGCTTTTTGTGGCGAAGATAGAGGCGGAGACTACGCATCAAGCCGCTGGACACCGATTCCTCCCAGCGCCAATTCCGAACCTTTCAAGGAGAAGCAGCATGTTGAATGTCCGCAAGAGCGAAACCCGTGGCCGCGCCGAACATGGCTGGCTGTCCTCACGCCACACCTTCTCCTTTGCCAGCTATCACGACCCGCGCCATATGGGCGTTGGCCCGCTGCGGGTGATCAACGAGGACAAGGTGCAGCCGGGCGAAGGCTTCGGCACCCACGCACACCGCGACATGGAGATCATTTCCTACGTCCTGGGCGGCGCGCTGGAGCACAAGGACAGCATGGGCACCGGCTCGGTCCTGCATTACGGCGACGTGCAGCGCATGAGCGCCGGCAGCGGCGTGACTCACAGCGAGTTCAATCACTCGGCCAGCGAGCCCGTGCACTTCCTGCAGATCTGGGTAATGCCCGAGCGTGCCGGCATCGAGCCGAGCTACGAAGAAAAGCACTTCGATGCCGACAGCAAGCGCAATCAACTGCGCCTGATCGCCTCGCCAGGCGGTGACAACGGCTCCCTGCGCCTGCACCAGGACGCACGCCTGTATGCCTCGATCCTGGATGGCCAGGCGCGTCTGCAGCAGCCGCTGGCCGAAGGCCGCATCGGCTACGTGCAGGTGGCGCGCGGCAGCCTGAGCGTCAATGGGCAGGCGCTGTCGGCTGGCGACGCGGTGCAGATCGTCGGCGAGCCGGAAATCGTACTGGCCGATGCACGCGATGCCGAAGTACTGGTATTCGACCTGCCCAAGTAAGCATCCAGGGCGGGCCGGATGGCGTACCTGCCAGGATTGGCATGCGATGTGCTGGTCAGTGCCGAAACAAACAAGGCCCGCGTACGCGGGCTTTGTCTTGTGCGCAGTCTCGTGGAGCGGCCAGCCGTGAGGTGGCAGCTCATGGCAGGAGACTTACATCCTGCTGCTTGGCAGCCAATAGCCGCCAGACGCAAAATGCGACTGGCGCTGCGGGTCGCGCGCTCTGCGATCTGTGAGTTGCCAATTGCAGCTCACCATCATTGCGACGGTCTGTATGTCATCGCAGCGGCGCTGATGGCAGCGAATGCCTCAGCACCGCAGGTTCGGCCACTTGCGCCCAGATCCACTACAAGGAAGTGCAAGATCTAAGGGAACATCACGACGTCGCGTGCGGGACGCAGTGAACCATCATCACGCCACCTTCGATGTCGCACGCCGCGCAGCCTGCGCATCGACCTGCACTGGCGCACGATCCGCCCCGCCATCCGCATCGCCATTGACCAAGGCGAACAGCGCATCCGCATCGTCTTCCAGCACGCGCGCCGAACGCGCCAAGTCGCCCACCATCTGCGCCTGGTCGCGCGCCTGCACGCCGATCGACTGCAACGCGGTATTGGCGCTGGAAATGTCCAGCGCCTGATCATGGCTGGCGGCGGCGATCTGCTCCACGGTCGCAGTGACGCGCAGGACCGAAGTCACCATGTCCTGCATCACCACACCGGCCTGCTCGGCCAGGCGCGAGCCATCGCCGACCTGATCGGTCGCGTGGTCGATCAAGGACCGGATCTCCCTGGCCGACACGCTGCAGCGCTGCGCAAGGCTACGCACTTCGGTCGCCACCACCGCAAAACCGCGTCCCTGCTCGCCCGCACGCGCCGCCTCGACCGCAGCGTTCAGGGCCAGGATGTTGGTCTGAAACGCGATGCCGTCGATCACCTCGATGATCTGACCGATGCGGTCGGTCGCCGAGCGAATGTCGGCGGTGGTCTTGACCACATCGGCAATGACGTCGGCACCGCGCCGCGCCACCGTGGCCGAGTCTTCGGCCATGCGCCGCGCCGAACCGGCATTCTCGGAATTGGCCCGCACCGTTGCGGCCAGCTGATCGATCGTGCTCGAGGTCTGCGCCACCGCGGCAGACTGCGTGGACACGCGACTGACCAATTCCTGGTTGCTCACAGAAATATGATGCGCCTCACGCTGCACGTTCTGCGCGATGCTCATCGTCTGTCGCATCAAATCGCGCATCCGCTCGGCCGAACGCACCTGCTCGGTGACATCGGTTGCGTACTTGACCACCTTGTAGGGCCGCCCGGAGACATCCAGGATCGGATTGTAGGAAGCCTGGATCCACACCGCACTGCCATCCTTGCGCAGTCGGCGATAACGTCCCGCGTCGAACTGGCCGCTCGCCAGCTTCGCCCAGAACTGCCGGTACTCCTCGGACGCGCGGTAGGCCGCATCTACGAACACGCTGTGGTGCTGGCCTATCGCCTCGGCAGCCGGATACCCCATGATGGTCAGGAAGTTCTCGTTGGCACCGAGCACGTTCCCTTTCAGGTCGAACTCGATCACCCCCATGACCTTGTCGATCGCCTGGATGCGCCCATCCGCATCGGCCGAATCGATCACCTGACGGGTCACGTCGGTGGCGTACTTGACCACCTTGTACGGGCGCCCGTGCTCGTCGAGCACCGGGTTGTAGGACGCCTGGATCCATACTTCCCTGCCGCCCTTGCCGATGCACCGATAGCGGCCTGCATCGAAGGCACCGCGCCCGAGCGAATCCCAGAACGCGCGATACGCAGCCGACTGGCGCGTGCTGGCATCGACGAACATGCCGTGGTGCTTGCCGACGATCTCCTCGAGCCGGTAGCCCATCACTTGCAGGAAATTCTGGTTGGCCGCGAGCACCGTGCCGTCCAGCGAGAACTCGATGACGGCCATCACCTTGTCGATGGCGTCGATGCGCCCCTCGAAATCGGCTGTCTGGCGTACCTGCGCAGTGATGTCGGTGGCGTACTTCACCACGCGATACGCCTTGCCGGATCGATCCAGCAACGGGTTGTAGGAGGCATTGATCCACACCTCGTGCCCGCGTTTATCCAGCCGGCAGAAGCGCCCGGCATTGAAATCGCCGCGCCGCAGCCCCTCCCAGAAGTGCCGATAGCCTTCGCTGTCGCGATCTGCGGCCGTCACGAACATGCGGTGGTGCTGGCCGACCACCTCGTCCAGTCGATACCCCATCAGGGCCAGGAAGTTCGGGTTCGCATCCAGAATGCGGCCGTCCAGGTCGAACTCGATAACCGCCATCACCCGGTCCACCGCTGCGACCTTGTGGCGCAGCCCGCGACCCCAGAAGGAGAACACGCGTCCAAGCAGGTTCGATAGGCGCATCACGTCGACATCCGAGATAGGGTTCACGTCCTTAGCGACCCATGCGCCGGTTACTTGACCCTCACCGCGTCCCGCATCCACAAGGCGGTTCAGATGTGTAAGGCAGCGACGACGTGCGCTGGCGCGAAGCGGTCATGGCACTCACCCCAAGTCCGCTTCATGGCATCCGGGCAGGCGACCGAATGGGGTGTAAGACCTCGATCGCTGCACTGCCATCCTCGACCGCGGAACATCGATAGGCCTTTCACGCTGGATCTTCGACCCTGGTTCTGGTTCTGGTTTTGCTCTTGATCCTTACTCCTTAGTGATCCACAGGAGTGGATTGGCAGCGGTCTAGTTGCAGCAGCGATAGATCCAAACGCTGCAATCTCGCGCGCAGACGCAGCGCCGCCGTATGCCATCCGCCTGCATGCGCAAGACGGCAAAACCCGGAGTGTTCAAGACGCCATCGATACGAGGCTTTATCGCTTACGTCGATGCGCCTCGCTCCATGCGTCATACGGCACGCTGGCGCACACCACAATGGAGTGCTGCCTCGCCCTGTGTCTCGCACAATCCCTGCAAGCGCATGCCCACAACCATGCAGATGGAATGACACGGTGCAGCGCTGCGCCGAAATCTGGCGGACTGGCAGCAAGCAAACAGGGCGCGACCTCTTTATAACGCGACAACGCAGCTCGCGATCGCGCTGCAGGCGCCTAACGCGTCGCTATCGACCATTGAGCGATGCGAGCAAGGCAAGGGCCTTCGCTAGCCAGCGCATCTGATGCTTGAGATGTGAGCTGATGAGAGACGCAAAGGTTAGTTGCAAGCCTCCGGCCAGCAGTCGAGCTCAGAGCCGACCTTCTTGAAGCACTGTGGTCACTGACGACGGGCGCACAGCGCGCCCCTTTCGCCGTACGCACTGCAGGCCTGAGTGTTGCTGGCCGAGTGCGCTCACGGACGCGTCTGCAGAATTGAACTAGCGTCAGCGAGCACCCACCGATCCCAGAATCCGACGACGCTAGCGTCGCAGCGCCCAGACGACGCTCTCAACCAACACGCCTTGTCGATGAACGCATCGCACAAATAAAAACGCCCGCAAATCAGTGATTTGCGGGCGTTTAGAACACTGGCGGAGCGAGAGGGATTCGAACCCTCGATAGAGCTTTTGACCCTATACTCCCTTAGCAGGGGAGCCCCTTCAGCCACTCGGGCATCGCTCCAGTTTTTGCTGCCTGCCGCGATGTCCGTGGCAGGCCGCGAAGAATACCGGGTAAGAGGGGCTAACGTAAACCCTTGACAATGATCAATTCGAAGAATCGTCGCCGTGATGTGCGCCAGAGGCGACCGGCTCATCCCCACGCTGGATGCGCTGATAGATTTCTTCGCGATGCACAGCCACATCCTTGGGTGCGGTGATACCGATGCGCACCTGATTGCCCTTGACGCCGAGAACGGTCACGGTGACCGAATCGCCGATCATCAAGGTTTCGCCTACCCGGCGAGTGAGGATCAACATTTTGCAAATCTCCTGGAACCGGTGGATTTCCCACCGGCATCGACGGCCTCCTGAGTGAGACGCGCCCTACGTAAAGGGAATAGACCAGAAATGGTAGCGGGACATCCTGCTAGCCAGCAAGCATAGCAGGACAAGTGTTCAGCCCAAGTGTTGCTTGACCCAGAGGGGAACACCGTCGAGTGCGGTCGCAAGGGCGGGCCCGTCCTCGCCACCACCCTGGGCGAGATCCGGACGGCCACCGCCCTTGCCGCCGATCTGACTGGCGATGTGGCCGAGGAGTTCCCCTGCCTTCACCTTGCCAGTTGGGCTGCCGTTCACACCAGCGACAAGTGCCACCTTGCCGCCCGAAGCACCAGCCAGCACGATCACCGAATCGCCGAGCTGTTGCTTCAGGCGATCCATCGCATCGCGCAGCGCCTTGGCATCGAATCCCTCCAGACGCACCGCGACAACCTTGACTCCGGCAACATCAATTGCACGAGCGCCCAGATCGGCGGTCGCACCCGACGCCAGCTTGGCCTTGAGCGATTCCAGCTCGCGCTCCAGCCGCTTCTGACGCTCGGTCAGCGCGCGCACCTTATCCACCACTTCGGTGGTGTTGCCGCCGAGCAGATTGGCGGCTTCGAGCAAGCGACGTTCCTCGTCAGCCACGTAGTCCAGCGCGCCCTGCCCGGTCACTGCTTCGATACGGCGCACACCCGACGACACGCCACCTTCGGAGGTGATCTTGAACAAACCGATGTCGCCGGTGCGGGTGACATGCGTGCCACCACACAATTCGGTGGAATAGCCGCCCATCTTGAGCACGCGGACGTTTTCTCCGTACTTCTCGCCGAACAGGGCCATCGCGCCGAAATCCAGCGCCTCCTGCATGGCCATGTTGTGCACTTCCACGCCATGGTTGGTGCGGACTTCAGCGTTGACCTTGCGCTCGATCACAGCGAGCTCGTCAGCAGTGATCGGTTGGAAGTGCGAGAAGTCAAAGCGCAGCCGATCAGGCGCGACCAGCGAGCCCTTCTGCTGCACATGCGTTCCCAGTACTTCGCGCAGGGCTGCGTGCAGCAGGTGGGTGGCCGAGTGATTGAGGATGGTTTTGCCGCGACGTTGCGTATCGATCCCGCCGGCAAGCACATCACCAAGCGCAAGCGTGCCTTCGCTGATGCGACCCACGTGCCCATGGAACTGGCCGGCGAACTTCTGCGTATCGGCAACTTCGATCGAGACACCCGGGCCGCTCAGCTGGCCGCTGTCGCCGACCTGGCCACCCGACTCGGCGTAGAACGGCGTGCGATCGGTGAACACGATCACCTCATCACCCGCTTCCGCACGTTCGACCGGGCGGCCCTGCCTGAGAATGGCCACGACCTTGAGGGCGTCGGTATCGTACGCTTCGTAACCCAGAAACACGGTCGGCGACATGCTGGCGACCAGGTCCGCCGGCAGTGCGACGCCGCCGCCGAACTTGCCAGCCGCACGCGCGGTCTCGCGCTGACGCTCCATCGCGAACTCGAAGCCCTCCATGTCCACGCGCATGCCGCGCTCGCGCGCGATATCGGAAGTCAGGTCGACCGGAAAGCCGTAAGTGTCGTACAGCCGGAACGCGTCGGCGCCCGGGATGATGTCCTGCGAGCGCGATGCGACCTCATCGAAGATCTTCATGCCGGCGTCCAGCGTCTCGGCAAAGCGCTCTTCTTCGGCCAACAGCGCGCGCGCCACCGTGTCTTTCGCCACCACCAGCTCGGGATAGGCCTCGCCCATCAGCTCGACCAGCGTGGGCACCATCTTGCTGAAGAACGGCTGGCGCACGCCCAACATCCAGCCATGGCGCAGCGCACGCCGGATGATCCGGCGCAGCACATAGCCGCGCCCTTCATTGGAGGGCAGCACGCCATCGACGATGAGGAAGGAGCAGGCGCGGATGTGATCGGCGATCACTCGCAGCGACTTGTTCTCCAGATCGGTGATGCCGGTCAGCGCACTGGCCTTGCCGATCAACGCCTGGAACAGGTCGATTTCATAGTTGGTATGGACGTGCTGCAGGATCGCAGCCAGACGCTCCAGACCCATGCCCGTGTCCACGCACGGCGCCGGCAGCGGCACCAGAGTGCCGTCGGGCTGACGATCGAACTGCATGAAGACCAGGTTCCAGATCTCGATGAAGCGGTCGCCATCTTCATCCGGCGACCCCGGCGGGCCACCGGCGATGTGATCGCCGTGATCGAAGAAGATTTCGGTACACGGGCCGCAGGGGCCGGTATCGGCCATCTGCCAGAAATTGTCCGAGGCGTAAGGCGCACCCTTGTTGTCGCCGATGCGCACGATGCGGCTTTCCGGGATGCCGATCATGTCGCGCCACAACGCAAAGGCTTCTTCGTCGGTGTGGTAGACGGTGACCAGCAGGCGGTCGGCCGGCAGCTTCCAGACCTGGGTCAACAGTTCCCATGCCCAGGCAATGGCGTCCTTCTTGAAGTAGTCGCCAAACGACCAGTTGCCGAGCATTTCGAAGAAGGTATGGTGGCGCGCGGTGTAGCCCACCGAGTCCAGATCGTTGTGCTTGCCACCGGCACGCAGGCAGCGCTGCACGTCCGCGGCACGCACGTAGCAACGCTTCTCCGCGCCGAGAAAGACGTCCTTGAACTGGACCATGCCGGAATTGGTAAAGAGCAAGGTGGGGTCGTTGCCCGGCACCAGCGGCGCGGATGGCACGATGGTGTGGCCCTTCCCCTCGAAGAACGCGAGGAAGTCACTACGGATCTGGGAAGTGCTGAATTTGGCAGGTGCGTTCATGTGCTGGCATTGGGCGGGCGGCAGTCCCGGTCACCCAATGAAATGTGGGCGCAGATGAGCGGAACAACCTGAAACCACGAAGGGTAGCAGGCCTGACGCCCTCAGTCCTCAAGGTCGAAGCGCGTGGCGGCGCGAACGCTGTTGCCGTCGAAACCCCGCCGGGCCAGCAAATCGGCGGCCTTGCGCCGCTGCGGAAGGTCGGTTGGGCCTTGTTCGCCAAACCGACGGCGGATCAGGTCGCGCGCGTTTTCGGTCCAATCCCCTTCAAAGGTCGCCAAGGCGGCACTGATGGCCTCGCTATCCAGGCCATGGGTTCCGAGCTCGGCACGAATATGCAGCGGGCCATAACCCGAACCAGCGCGATTGCGCACGACTGCAGCAGCGAAGCGGGTGTCGTCCTGCCATCCCTCGTCCGTGAGCCGATCGACAGCCGCTTGCGCCTCATCTGGCTCGATCCCGCGGGCCAGCAGCTTGCGGTTCAATTCCTTGCGCGAATGTTCGCGCCGCACCAATAAGCCGAGTGCGCGCTGGACCGGCGTCTGTTCCTTGAACCGGCGCCCCCCCTTTGGTGCGGGCTCTTGCTCGTCCATCGTTGAGGTGTCCCGAATCGCCAAAATCAGTTACGACATCAATGCGCCGTCCATGGCGCCTGCCCTCCTGGCCTTCGATAGATCTACCGCGAGAAGCGACAGCACTGACTCCGCCGTCCTCGCGATAGAAAAACTTCAAACACGCTCGAACCTGTTGCCCCAGCGCCGGGCGGACGTGGGTGGCAATGGAGCGGCCACGTATCGTGCGAGGTTCCGCCCGCCGCTCACCGACAGCATCACTGTCACCAACTCACGGCAAACCAACTCCGGTGAGTGGTGATGTTGTGCAGCTGCAACTTATTCCTTGTCTTCGTCGTCGCCGGCCTCACGCGGTGCTTCGGCAGGTTGGAACTTCTCACGCAGCTCCGCTTCCAGCCGGGTCGCAACCTGCGGGTTGTCGCGCAGGTAGGTTCGCGCGTTGTCCTTGCCCTGCCCGATGCGCTCATCGCCGTAGCTGTACCAAGCGCCGGCCTTGTCGACCAGCTTGGCTTCCACGCCCATGTCGATCAATTCGCCCTCGCGACTGATGCCTTCGCCATACAGGATTTCGGTCACGACCTGCTTGAACGGAGGCGCCAGCTTGTTCTTGACCACTTTGATCTTGGTCTGGTTACCGATGATCTCGTCGCCCTTCTTGATCGCACCGATACGGCGGATATCCAGACGCACCGAGGCGTAGAACTTCAGCGCGTTGCCGCCGGTGGTCACTTCCGGGCTCTGGCCCGGCATCATGACGCCGATCTTCATGCGCAG
Organism: Xanthomonas sp. D-36-1; assembly: GCF_017746155.1. Lineage (NCBI taxonomy): Bacteria > Pseudomonadati > Pseudomonadota > Gammaproteobacteria > Lysobacterales > Lysobacteraceae > Xanthomonas > Xanthomonas sp. D-36-1. Next base: position 81,522 of record NZ_JAGHWR010000036.1, on the reverse strand, counting down.
CTGATTGATGAAGACCACTAGCGTGTTGGAGCGCTTGATATTGCCGGTGAGCTTGCGCAGCGCCTGGCTCATCAGGCGAGCCTGCAAACCTGGCAGCTGGTCGCCCATCTCGCCTTCGATTTCTGCCTTAGGCGTCAGTGCAGCGACCGAGTCGACCACCACGATATCAACCGAACCCGAACGCACCAGCATGTCGGCAATTTCCAGTGCCTGCTCACCGGTATCCGGCTGCGACAGCAGCAGGTCGTCGACATTGACGCCCAGCTTGGCCGCATAAATCGGGTCCAGTGCGTGCTCGGCATCGATGAAGGCAGCGGTGCCGCCGTTCTTCTGGCATTCGGCGATGGCTTGCAGGGTCAAGGTGGTCTTGCCGGAGGATTCCGGGCCGTAGATTTCGACCACGCGGCCCTTCGGCAGGCCGCCGATCCCCAGGGCGATATCCAGCATCAGCGAGCCGGTCGGGATGACTTCGACCGCCTCAATGACGCGGTCGCCCATGCGCATGACCGAGCCCTTGCCGAATTGCTTTTCGATCTGGCTCAGTGCGGCGGAAAGGGCGCGCTTCTTGTTCTCGTCCATCTGGGTGATCCTCGTCAGTGATTTCGGTATGGGGCTAATGTAGCGGCGGTGTATCGCACAGCCTGAGACTGCAGGCGACACACTCAGATTAAGAAGGCGGCAAGTCCCGTGGCAGCGGGAAATCCTGCAGTGCGGGCTCGGAAAAACGCCAGCACCGCCATCGGCACAGACCTCAGCGGTTAGGCCTCAACAGCCCGCAATACAGGCCTTCAATCGCGAAATCCTGATCCGGTAGCACCTCAATGGGCGCGTAGTCTGGATTGCGCGGCAACAGCCGGATGCGGTCCTTGCCGATCTTCAGCAGCTTTACCGTGATTTCCTCATCGATCCGCGCCACCACGATCTGCCCCGAGCGCGCGTCGCGGGTACGGTGCACGCCGATCAGATCGCCGTTGAAGATGCCTTCGTCGCGCATCGAATCGCCTTGCACCTTGAGCAGATAATCCGGCGACGGCGAGAAAAACACACGATCCAGTACGACAAAGTCGTCCGAGCCGATATCGGCGCCAATTGGCAGACCCGCGGCCACGCGGCCCAGCACCGGCAGACGCAGCACATCGTCGCGGGCCGCCTCGCTCACAGGAGCCGTGCGTGTCTGCGCCCCCTGCCCGGCCAGCCGTATCCCGCGCGCCTGGCCTGGGACGCGTCGGATCGCACCCGCATGCTCCAGCGCTTCCAGGTGATATTGCGCCGCGCGCACGCCCTTGAAGCCGAACGCGCGCGCGATTTCGGTCTGCGAAGGCGGAACACCATCGGCGTCGATGCGCTCGGTGATCAGGGCCAGGATTGCTTGCTGGGTATCGGTCAGGTCCATGGTTAGTAGTATTACTACTAACGAACGCCTGCGCAAGTATTTCGCCGCGTCTTGCCCGCACGCCATCACGACGACGCGCGTCGCGCGCTAGCGCCGGCTTCGCCAGATCGAAAACAAGATCCAGATGCCGCACAGCGCCGCGCCGAGGAAGCCGCCCACGCCTAGCGCGAGCAGCCAGCGGCTGGCGCTACCGCCGACGCTGTTCATGACGATCGAGGAGCCGATCACCAAGGCGGCTGTCACGATACCCATCGTGAGGCGATTGGCGGCGCGGTCGACCTGCTCGCCGAACTCGCGCAATGCGCGTGTTTCGATCTGCAGCTGCAGCTTGCCGCGGCGTGCGGCTTGCAACAGGCGCTTGAGGTCGCGCGGCAGATCGCCGATCAGGTCGATCGCGCCAGTCACGGTCCGCCGGCCACGCCGCACGATGGCGCGCGGCGCATAGCGCTGCAGCACCACGCGCTCCAGGTACGGACGCGCCTCGGTGGCCATGTCGAAATCCGGATCGAGCTGGCGCCCCATGCCTTCCAGGGTGAGAAAGGCCTTGATCATCAGTGCCAGGTCCGATGGCAGCGTCAGCCCGTGATCGCGCAGGATGGAGGTGACGTCGCCAAGCATTGCGCCAATACGCAATTCTTTCAGCGGCACGCCGCGATACTCGTCGACGAACGCGCCGATGTCTTGCTGCAAACGCGCCTCATCGATCTCCAGGCTGGTGCCCGCCCATTCCAGCAATACATCGATCACCGCTTCGGCGTCGTAGCTGACCATGCCGTGCAGCAGCTGTGCGACCTGAAACCGACGCTGCTCGGAGACGCGCCCGACCATGCCGAAATCGATGACCGCGATGCGCCCGTCGCGCAGGTAAAAAATGTTCCCCGGATGCGGGTCGGCGTGGAAGCAGCCGTCCTGCAGCACCATCTTGAGCACGATGCCGGCACCGGCACGTGCGAGCGCCCTGCGATCCAGGCCGGCCGCATCGACGGCGAGCAGATCGCGCCCCGGAATCCCATCGATGAATTCCTGCACGTTGAGCGACTCGCAGGTCCACTCCCAGTACACCGCCGGCACCACCACCTGCGCATCGTGCGCGAAGTTGGCGGCGATGCGTTCGGCGTTGCGCCCCTCGGCAGCGAAGTCCAGCTCGCGTCGCAGCGAGACGGTAAATTGCTGTACCACCTCGGAAGGACGGTAGCGCTTGAGATCCGGTGCGCGGGTTTCGACGATTTCAGCAAGCCGGGCGAGCAGGCGCAGATCCGCATCGATGGTGTCACCGATATCGGGACGACGGATCTTCAACACCACCGGGATGCCATCGACCAACCACGCGCGATGCGTCTGTGCCAGCGATGCGGCTGCCAGCGGTTGTTCGTCCAGGCGCGCGAAGACGCTTTCCGGCTCCATACCCAGCGCAGCGACCAGCTGCGGGCGGATCTGATCGAATGGCAGCGCCGGCACCGCGTTCTGCAGCTCGCTCAATTCTTCGATCCACTCCGGCGGCAGCAGATCCACGCGCGTGGCCAGCACCTGGCCCAGTTTGACGAAGGTTGGCCCGAGCTCTTCCAGTGCACGCCGCACGCGCATCGCTGCGGACATGCGCAACCGGCCCTCGGCATTCTGCCAATGCAACAGCCTGCCGGCGCGCTCAAGCACATCGGCCAGGCCGATACGACGCACCACATCGCCGAAGCCATAGCGGATCAGGACCGAGGCGATTTCCTGCAGACGCCCAAGATCACGTACCGTGCCTAGCGCTTCCCACATCAGCACACCGCCTGCGAGCGCGTTGTGCTCAGGCGCTGCGTGACACTGCAGTACATAGCAGCCTGCAACGCGGCGACCGATGGGACAGGAGCAAGAAACGAATGCATTGGCGCGCTGGGCGGTGAGGAGACCTCGTTTGTAGCCGATCTGCCCTCTGCTGTCGCGCCCTCGCCCCGCCCAAGCTCAGCGCAGGTTGCAAAGCATTGCGCAGCGCATGCACCCCGGTTGCGCCATTGCCACCTCGCAGCCTCGTTGCATGTGCCAAATAACGCGTCCGCTCAGCGCGCGGCGGCGTGTCGACAACCAGCCACCGCCAGTTCCTTGGCACGGTGCATAGCTACAGCGTTTGGGTTTCCATGCTGGGCGAGATTGCGCTGACAACAGGGCGCCGCGGATCTGCTACCGAACCCCATCCAGTGGACCCAACGAGCGCTAAAGCAGCGCGCTCAACCCGCGCAGTGCTGCAGCGACGGTCTGACGACGCACCGCATCGCGGTCGCCATTGAACTGGAACAGTTGCGCCGTGGCGTAACCACCGCGACGTTTCCAGCCGATCCAGACCGTGCCGACCGGCTTGTCCTCACTGCCTCCGCCGGGTCCGGCAATGCCGGTCACTGCCACCGCGATGCTTGCGCCGGAATTCACCAGGGCGCCAGAGACCATTTCGATCACCGTTTCGCGGCTGACCGCCCCATGCACTTCCAGGGTCTGTGGGCGGACGCCGAGCAGCGCCTGCTTGGCCTCATAGCTGTAGGCGGCCATCCCGCAATCGAACCAGTGCGAGGAGCCGGCGACATCGGTCACCGCCTTGGCAATCCAGCCACCGGTGCAACTCTCGGCAGTGACCAGGCGCTCGCGCGCGGCAAGCAATTGCTGCCCGAGAGCCTCGGCCAGCTGCTGCAGTTCGGAATCGGCGGAAAAAGACATGGGCACGGCAAGGAGGGGGCAGCGGACGTTTTAGCCCAATTCGTCGCGCCTGTCTGCCACTGGCGCCGATTCCGGCTGGGCGCCAGGTGACCAAGGTTCAGTGGCGATGAGCGGCCGATATGCGGCACGGCGGGTCTGGCCGGGCTTGCATGTGCGCCGCGGCCGGCCGCATGCGGTCACCGTGCAGCGCGGCCTCCAAGGCGCCTAAGCACCGCAGCGAGGGCACTACATCACTGAGGACAGGTGTGATGCGCTGCATGCGTGCACGACTGCACTCTTCCGCAATATCCACCACTCATACGGGTTTTCTGTAAGTTCGGCTGGCCAGGACGCGGCCTGGGGACTGTCGCATAGCGATGCGGTACACCCTGCCCCATTCGCCTTGAAGCAACAGCACGGTCTCGTCATACCGACCGTGCTGCTTCCTTCACGCTTCCCAGTCTTCGCGACGATCCGGCAGCATTGCGCGCAGTGGCGCACCGTCCTGCCCGGCAGCCAACCGCTCGGCCTCGACCATCGGCAGATCGACCTCGAGCAACCAACCCTCTTCGTCGGATTGCTCATTGCGGACCACTTCCAGCTGATGCAGCCTGGAACGCAGGCGGCCGGCAGACGGTGGTAGCCGTAGCTGGCCGGTCAGGTGGCGCAGATCCAGCCGCTGGCCGAGCGCATGCTGCAACTCTTCCAGCCCGCGCCCGTCGCGCGCCGACACCCACACACGTTCGCGGCGGGCCGGGTCAGGAATGCCGTCCTGCGCGTCGTGGCGCACTTCGGCGCCTTCGATCTTGTCGATCTTGTTGAATACCAGCAACTGCGGCAGATCGCCGGCACCGACGGCCTGCAACACTTCGTCGACCTGCAGGATGCGTTCTTCGCGCAACGGGTCTGCCGCATCGACGACGTGCAGCAACAGATCGGCATCGCGCGCCTCCGACAGCGTCGAGCGGAACGCGGCGACCAGCTCGTGCGGAAGATCGCGCACGAAGCCGACCGTGTCGGCAAGAATCGCGCTGCCGCCCGGCAACGCAATGCGTCGCACGGTGGGATCGAGCGTGGCGAACAGTTGATCTGCTACGTAGGCCTCTGCACCGGTCAACACGTTGAACAGCGTCGACTTGCCGGCATTGGTGTAACCGACCAGTGCAATCCGTGGCAATTCGCTGCGCATCCGCGCACGACGCATCTGGGTGCGCTGCACCTCGACCTTTTCCAGCCGCTGCTGCAATTGTTCGACGCGCTTTTGCAGCAGGCGGCGGTCGGTTTCCAGCTGGGTTTCGCCAGGGCCGCGCAGGCCGATGGAGCCACCGCGCTGACGCTCCAAATGCGTCCAGCCACGTACCAGCCGAGTGGCCATGTGACGCAACTGCGCCAGTTCCACCTGCAACTTGCCTTCGTGGCTGCGCGCACGTTGCGCGAAGATGTCCAGGATCAACCCGGTGCGGTCGATCACGCGCCGCTCCAGATACCGCTCCAGGTTGCGCTCCTGGCCGGGCGACAGGGTGTGATTGACCAACACCAGATCCGCACCGGTCGCCTCGGCAGCGGCCTTGACCTCTTCCAGCTTGCCGCTACCGATCAAGGTCGACGGGCTGGGCTTATCGATGCGTGCGGTGAGTGTGGCGGCCACCGTGGCGCCCGCCGACTTTGCAAGGTCGGCGAACTCCTCCATCACATCGTCTTCGGCAGGCCCGCCGGAGTGGGTCTGTATCAACAACGCGTGTTCACCCTTGCGGGACCGATCAAACACGCACTGCTCCGTTACTGCTCGACGTCGTCATCTTCCGCCTGATTGCCTTCATTGGATTGCACATACCCACCACCAGGCCCCACGCGCACATTGCGCGCCGGCACCACCGTGGAAATGGCGTGCTTGTACACCATCTGACTCACGGTATTGCGCAGCAGGACCACGAATTGGTCGAACGACTCGATCGTGCCCTGCAGCTTGATGCCATTGACCAGATACACCGACACGGGCACCCGCTCGCGCCGCAGCGCATTGAGGAATGGGTCCTGTAAAGATTGCCCCTTAGCCATCGAAAAATCCTCTTCATTATTGTTCTTATTGTTCCGGTCGACACCTGCTATCCCCAGCCGGTCCCGGAAACGGGATGTTACACGCCTGAAGCCTGCCGTACAGCGGGACGATCAGCGAGGAAGCCGACAATTGCGTCCTCCAATTGATGGCGGTCACGCTCCGGGTCGAACCAGCGCGCGTCGAGCTCGCCGCGCAGCCAGGTGAGCTGGCGCTTGGCCAATTGCCGGGTCGCCTGGATCGCCTTGTCGCGGAACTCGGCCAGACTGCCAGCCCCGTCCAGATACTGCCAGGCCTGGCGGTAGCCGACCGCGCGCACGGCCGGCAGATCCAGCGGGGCTGCCACCGCCTGGATCTGCGGCAGCGCCCGCAGGCGCCGTACTTCCGCCAGAAAATCCTGCGCCAACATCGCATCCAGCCGGTGTGCGATACGTGCATGCAGCACCGCGCGCTCGCGTGGCGCCAAGACCACCTTCAACACGCGCACCGGCAGGCGCGGGCCTGGCGGTAGCGCCTGCCACGCGCTGATTGGCCGCCCGCTGATGCGGTAGACCTCCAGCGCCCGCTGGATCCGCTGCGGGTCGGTCGCATGGATGCGCGCTGCTGCCACCGGGTCCACACCTGCCAGTTGTGCGTGCAAGCCGGCCCAACCGATCTGCTGAGCTTCGGCGGCAATGGATGCACGCACGGACTGGTCGGCCTCGGGCAGGTGCGACAGACCATCCAGCAGCGCACGAAAGTACAGCCCCGTGCCGCCGGCCAGAATCGGCAACCTTCCGCGCGCCACGATCTGCGCGATCGCCTGGCGTGCATCGGCGGCGAACTCCGCTGCCGAATACACCTGCCAGGGATCGCGCAGGTCGAGCAGATGATGCGAAACCGCCGCGCGCATCGCCGCATCCGGCTTGGCTGCGCCGATTTCCAGGCAGCGGTACACCAGCGCCGAATCGACGCTGACGATTTCTCCATTCCAGCGCTCTGCAGCCTCCAGCGCCAGCGCAGTCTTGCCGCTGGCAGTGGGGCCCATCACGGCGATCGCCAGCGGGCGTTGGTCGACAGGCATCAGTCCTCGTCCGGCCAACGCATCGTGGGCGCGGCGGGCGCACTGACACGCGGGACGGGAATCGCCGCCATCGCCTTCCACACTTTCAACGCATCCACGGTCGCCGCCACATCGTGCACGCGCAGCAGCAGCGCACCATGTTGCGCGGCGATCAGATGCGCGGCCACCGAGCCGTGCACACGATCGGCGGCGATCTCGCGCCCGGTCAGCTCGCCGATGCTGCGCTTACGCGACAGCCCGGCCAGCATGGGCAAACCAAACTCCTGCAGTCGCTGCAGCTGCGCAAGCAGGGTGAGGTTATGCGTGGTGGTTTTGTCGAAGCCAAAGCCCGGGTCCAGGACCAGCCGACGCTTGTCGATGCCGGCCATCTCGGCGGCGAAGATGCGCTCGGCCAGGAACCGGTGCACCTCGCCAACGACATCGTCGTAGTGCGGCGCGTCCTGCATGGCATGCGGCGCGCTGCGCGCATGCATCAAGACCACCGGCACGCGCAGGTCCGACGCCGCTTCCAGCGCACCGGGCGAACGCAGGGCATAGACGTCGTTGATCATGCCGGCGCCGGCTGCGACCGCCGCGCGCATGACCTCCGGTTTGAACGTGTCCACGCTGATCGGCACGCTGGTACGTTGCGCCAGCGCTTCGATGACCGGGATGACCCGCTGCAATTCTTCTTCAACCGAGACCGCCGCAGCGCCCGGGCGGGTGGACTCACCACCGATATCCAGCACCGCAGCGCCCTGCTCCACCAGCGCCAACCCATGGGCGATCGCCGCTGCGCAGGTCGCGTGCTGGCCGCCGTCGGAGAACGAATCGGGCGTGACATTGACGATACCCATCACCTGCGGCGCATCCAGTCGCAGGCTGCGGCCGGCGCAATCCAGCGTAAGGGCGGTATCGAACATCGGCGGTGTCTCCTGGGATGATTATGGTCGCCCATACGTGGGCATTGATGCAGCCCGATAACGCATCAAGGCCGGGAATCGCTCCCCGGCCTTGATGGATGCCTCGCAGATCAGTGCATGGCCGGCTTAGAGTTGCTCGGCGGGTCCGGCGATGGGCGGCAATGGACGCGGGCTACCCTTGTCGTTGTTGTTGCCACCGTCCTTGTCGGACTTGCCCCAACCAGCCGGCGGCGGCGGCTCGCGGCCTTCCATGATGGCATCGATCTGCGGCACGTCGATGGTCTCGTACTGCAGCAACAACTGCGACATCGCGTGCAGCTTGTCCAGATTCTCGGTCAGGATGGTCTTGGTCTTGCTGTAGGCCTTGTCCAGGATCGAACGCACCACTTCGTCGATCTTGCGCGCGGTCTCGTCGGAAACGTTCTTGTGCTGGGTCACCGAACGGCCCAGGAACACCTCGTCCTCTTCCTCGCCATAGGCCACCGGGCCCAGCTCATCGGACAGGCCCCACTTGGTCACCATGTTGCGCGCCATCTTGGTGGCCCGCTCGATGTCGTTGGACGCACCGGTGGTGACCTTGTCACCGCCGAAGATCAACTCCTCGGCAACACGGCCACCGTACAGCGAGCACAGCTGCGACTCAATCGCGACACGGTTCATCGAATAGCGGTCGCCTTCGGGCAGATACATCGTCACGCCGAGGGCGCGGCCACGCGGAATGATGGTGACCTTGTAGACCGGGTCGTGCTCCGGCACCAGGCGGCCGACGATGGCGTGGCCCGCCTCGTGATACGCGGTGAGGGTCTTCTCGTCCTCGCTCATGGCCATCGAGCGGCGCTCGGCACCCATCAGAATCTTGTCGCGGGCACGGTCGAAGTGGTCCATGCGGACTTCCTTCTCGCTGCCACGCGCCGCGAACAACGCCGCTTCGTTGCACAGGTTAGCCAGGTCGGCGCCGGAGAAACCCGGGGTACCGCGTGCGATGACCATCGGCACGACATCGTCGGCCAGCGGCAGCTTGCGCATGTGCACGCGCAGGATCTGTTCGCGGCCCTTGACGTCCGGCAGGCCGACCACGACCTGGCGGTCGAAACGGCCCGGACGCAGCAGCGCCGGATCCAGCACGTCGGGGCGGTTGGTCGCCGCAATCACGATCACGCCTTCACCACCCTCGAAGCCGTCCATCTCGACCAGCAGCTGGTTCAAGGTCTGCTCGCGTTCGTCATGCCCGCCGCCGAGACCGGCGCCGCGATGACGGCCCACCGCATCGATTTCGTCGATGAAGATGATGCATGGCGCATGCTTCTTGGCCTGCTCGAACATGTCGCGCACGCGGCTGGCACCCACGCCGACGAACATTTCGACGAAGTCGGAACCGGAGATGCTGAAGAACGGCACCTTGGCCTCGCCGGCGATCGCCTTGGCGAGCAGGGTCTTACCGGTACCGGGCGGTCCGACCATCAACACGCCGCGCGGAATCTTGCCGCCCAGCTTGGTGAACTTGGTCGGGTCGCGCAGGAAGTCCACCAATTCGCCGACTTCCTCCTTGGCCTCGTCGCAACCGGCAACGTCGGCGAAGGTGATCTTGATCTGGTCTTCGCCCTGCAATTTTGCGCGCGACTTGCCGAAGCTCATCGCGCCCTTCGCGCCGCCGCCACCGCCCTGCATCTGGCGCATGATGAACAGCCAGAAGCCGATGATCAGGATGACGGGCAGGAAATTGAGCACCAGCGACCAGAAGCCAGGGCCGGTCGAGGGCTTCTGGCGGGTCATTTCGATGTTCTTGCTGTACAGCACGTCGACCAGCTTGTCGTCGCGCGGACCGTAGACGGTGGCTTCGCTGCCGTCGGTGCGCTTGAAGCGGATCGCGTTGACGGCCAGGTTGGTCTCATCGGTGTAATCCACCGATTTGACGCGCCCGGAGTCCACTTCCTTCAGGAACTGGGTGTAGGTGATCGAGTCGGCACCGACGCCGCCCGCCATGCGCGGCGAGAAGCTCTGGAAGACAACCATCAGCACAACTGCGACGACCACCCACAGCAGCAGATTCTTGGTCAAGTCGTTCATCCTCATTGGCTCCGGTGCCCTCTACTCTTCGATGCTTGAAATACGGTGGTCATTGGCAGCTTACTTGATCTGGACACGCTTGCCCTGACCGAGCGCATAAACTTCCGGGGAGCGCTTGCGCGAGGCCGCCGGCTTGCGAATCGTCACCTTTTCATAGCGGCGGCGAAGCTCGCGAATGTAGTCGTCGGACCCGACACCCTGGAACAGCTTGATCAGGAACGCCCCGCCCGGCTTGAGGTGGGTGTCGGCAAATTCCATGGCCAGTTCCGCCAGGTGCATCATCCGCGGTTGGTCGACCGCATCCATGCCACTCTTATTGGGGGCCATATCCGACAGCACAAGGTCCACCGGCACATCGCCCAGCATCGCTTCGAATTGGGATAGGACGGCCTGCTCCCTGAAGTCGCCGTGAAGGAACTCCACGCCTGCCAGGGCCGGCATGTCCAGGATATCCAGCGCCACCACCCGGCCGCTGTCGCCCATGGACTTGCGTACCTGTTGCGACCAACCACCCGGCGCCGCGCCCAGATCGACCACCACCATGCCCGGCTTGAGCAGGCGGTCGCGTTGCAGCAACTCTTCCAGCTTGTAGGCCGCGCGCGAGCGCATGCCCTCGGCCTGGGCCTTCTTCACGTAAGGGTCGGCAAAGTGTTCCTTGAGCCAGCGCTGGCTGCTTTTACTGCGGGAAGGCATTGGCAAAGGGGTCCGAACGGGTCGCCATGATACCCTGAACACCCTTTGCTTCCCTTCGATCCTGCATGTCCATTGTTCTCACCTCCGCCCAGAACCGTTTCCTGCGCGGCCAGGCCCACGACCTCAAAGCCTTGCTGCAGACCGGCGGCAAAGGGGTCACGCCGGCATTTCTGGCAGAACTCGAGGAAGTGCTCGAGCGCCACGAACTGGTCAAGGTGAAGGTGGCATCGGAGGATCGCGAGACCCGTGATGCGCTGATTGCCGAGCTGATCGAGCAAACGGGTAGTGCGCTGGTGCAGCGCATCGGCCACGTCGCCATTCTGTACCGCCCCAGCAAGGAAAAGCGCCAGATCGTGCTGCCGCGCGGCTGAGCCAACGAGTTCGTCATGCCTTTAAGTCAGGAACACCCCGATTACACCTATGCGCTGCGCGCGGCCGACGGCCGCCATGCCAAGGTGAACGACCAGATCCTGCAGCAGAGCTTTATCCTGATGCCGGATGAGCTGGTGGAACATTGGCCCGTCCAGGCGCTGGAGCAACTCCAGGCCAGTCACATGGAGGCAGTGCTGGCACTCAACCCAGCCGTCATCCTGCTCGGCACCGGCGAACGCCAGTCATTCCCCAGGACCGACGTGCTGGCGGCCTGCCTGACCCGCGGCATCGGCCTGGAAGCGATGACCAATGCCGCCGCCGCACGCACCTACAACGTACTGGCCAGCGAAGGCCGGCGGGTGGCGTTGGCGATGATTCTGAAAGTCCGGGATTAGGGAGTCGGGATTGGGGATTGGCAACTGCAGTCGGAGCAGATGTCGCTCTCATGCCAACAGCAGTAGCGACATTCCAAACAATTTCCCAGCTGCTGTCATCGTCTTGTAAGCAGCGCTGACAGCCCAGCGCCATTGCCGTTGCGAATCCCGAATCCCGATTCACTTCTTAGGCAGATACAGCAGCGGGTCCACCGGCTTGCCGTTGTAGCGGATCTCGAAATGCAACATGTCGCGGGCGGCGCCGCTGCGGCCCATTTCGGCAATTTGCTGCCCGGCCTTGACGCTCTGGCCTTCGTTGAGCAGGCGCTTGCGGTTGTGACCGTATGCCGATAGCCACTGGTCGTTGTGCTTGATGATGATTAGCTCGCCGTAGCCGACCAGGCCGGCGCCCGAATACACCACCACGCCATCGGCGGCAGCACGTACGGCCTGGCCGCTGGTGCCGGCGATGTCCACGCCCTGCTTGGTGGTTTCGCCGGTGACGAAGGTGCCCACCACGACGCCATCGGCCGGCCAACGCCAGGAGAATCCGCTACTGACCGGTGCGGCGATCGGCACGGCAGGGCGCGGCGGCGCCACAGTGCCGCCAGCCACCGGCGCGCTGCCACCCGGCTTGCTGGCACCGGGCGGATACAACTTGAGCGTCTGGCCGGGATAGATGGTATTCGGGGAAGACAGGCCATTCCAGGCGGCCAGATCCGCGGCGGTGATATTGGTACGACGCGAGATTGCATAGAGGGTATCGCCGCGCTGCACGGTGACGGTGGCACCTGGACGCGGCACCGAAGGGCGCGACGCGGCACTGGGACGCGACGACGACCCGCTCCCGCTCGCTCCGGGCGAACGCACCACGGTTGCGCTGCTACAGGCGGTCAGCCCGATGGCGACTGCGAGCATGACTGCTGTCTTGCGTGCCGAATTCATTTGCGTCTTGCTCATCCGTTCGTTGTCTTCCACACCAACCACCCTGCACCGACCGCCAGCACCGCCATTGCAACCCAGCCCAGTGGCTCGATCCAGCGATGCAGCGCCGCTTCGGCGCGCGCGCCGCCCAGGCGGATCGCGCCGGCCACCAGATACACGCGCTTGCCGCGCCCGACCAGCATGCTGGCGATGAACGGCAGGATCGGCACGCCGACCACGCCCGAGGCCCAGGTAAAGATCTTCAGCGGGATCGGGGTGAAACCGACCAGGACCAGCGCCCAGAACGCCTTCCACGGCGAATCGACCACCAGCGTGCGCAAGGTTTCGATCTGCTGCTGGATCTTTGCGCTCCAGCCCAGCCATTCGATCAACGGCTGCAGCGCGGCGAAGGCGAAATGGCCGAGTAGATAACCGACCAGGGCGCCGCAGATCGAGCCGGCCAGGCTCAACGTCGCAAACCACAGCGAGCGCTTGGGCTCTGCCAGCGACATCGGTGCCAACATCACTTCCGGCGGCACCGGAAAGATGAAGCCCTCAACGAAACTGAGACCGGTCAGCAGCGCGGGGGCGCGGCGATGGCGCGACCAACGGATGGCCACGTCGTACAACGGCCCAAAAATCTTCATCGAAGGACTCTCATGGATTCAATCCAGCATGCCCGACAACAGCGGGACGAACGTGACCGGCGCCAGAACCTGTTGTTCGATCGCGCCATCGGCCCCGCGGGTGAGTTGCACCAACGATTGCGAGGAAGCACCACCGACCGGCGCGACCAGGCGCCCGCCGACCGCCAACTGATCGATCAGTGCATCGACCAACGCCGGTGCCGCGGCGGTCACCACGATGGCGTCGTACGGACCATGCTCGGGCCAGCCGATGCGGCCGTCGTCGTGCTTGCTGCGCACATTCATGCCCAGGTGCCGGAAGCGCTTTCGCGCCTGCCGCAGCAGGTCGCCGATGCGCTCGACGGTGTAGACCTCCAACCCCAGCGCCGCCAGGATCGCGCCCTGGTAGCCGGAGCCGGTGCCCACTTCGAGCACCTTGGTCGGGGCAACCTGCAGTACCGCTTCGGTCATGCGCGCCACCACCCAGGGCTGGGAGATGGTCTGGCCATGGCCGATCGGCAGCGCGGTGTCTTCGTAGGCGCGCGAGGCCAGCGCTTCATCGATGAACAGATGCCGCGGAACGGTGCGCATTGCGTTGAGCGTGGCCTCGTCCTGGATGCCGGCCTCGCGCAAGCGCTCGACCAGGCGGTCGCGCACGCGCTGCGAGGTCATGCCGATCCCGACCGATTCCGGTTGCAGCCGTAGCCTCGGCGTCATGCCGGACCGTCCAGCGCTGCGGTCAGCCCACCCACCCAGCCGGCAACGGTGTCCAGTGCCTGGTAACGGGTGAGATCGACGTGGATCGGCGTGATCGAGATATGTCCGGTACGCACGGCGTGGAAATCGGTACCGGCGCCAGCGTCCTGCTCGGGACCGGCCGGGCCGATCCAGTACACGGTGTGGCCGCGCGGATCGCGCTGCGGCACACACGGCTCGGACCGGTGGCGGTTGCCGAGCCGGGTGACTTCGAAACCGAGCACATCCGACCATGCCAGATCCGGCACGTTGACGTTGAGGATGGTGTCGGCAGGCAAGGGGTCGGCCTTCAGCCGCGCCACGATTTCCACCGCAGCGCGCGCGGCGGTGTCGTAGTTGTGCGCCTGGTGGTTGTGCGTGACCAACGACACCGCCACCGCCGGCAAACCGAGGAAGCGACCTTCCATTGCGGCCGATACAGTGCCCGAATAGATCACGTCGTCGCCCAGATTGGCCGAGTTGTTGATGCCGGAGACCACGATGTCGGGGTCGTAATCGAGCATGCCGGTGAGCGCCAGATGCACGCAGTCGGTGGGCGTGCCGGCCACTGCGCAGGTCTGCGCGTCGATGCGGCGGGTGCGGATCGGCACATCCAGCGTCAGCGAATTGCTGGCGCCGGAGCGGTCGCGGTCGGGCGCGACCACCATCACTTCATGACCGGCATGGCGCAGCGCCTCGGCCAAAACCTGGATGCCGGGGGCGTCGACACCGTCGTCGTTGCTAACCAGTACGCGCATGGGACTCCTCGGAAAACCGGGCCATGATACCGGATGCGTCCCGCGCCTTCGCGCTTGATCTTCGCGTGCGTCTGCGCTTGGAGCGGGTACGCTGTGCAGATGTCGCATCCTGAAGACGAAGACGACGGCGCGTTGTTCCGCGCAGCGATCGGCGCGGTCAAGCCGATTCGTGAAGTCGCCCCACCGGCCAATGCCAAGCCGCGGCCCAAGCCCCGCGCGCGCATGGCCGAGCGCGATGACGCCGAAGCGCACACCGAATTTGCGCGACTGCTGCGCGACAGCGCGCCGCTGGAAGCGGGCGATACCGCCAGCTATCGGCGCGAAAACCTTCCCACCGGCGTGTTTCAACGGCTCAAGCGCGGGCAATTCTCGGTACAGGACGAACTGGACCTGCACGGCGCCACCGCAGCCCAGGCCGAATCGTTGCTGCGCCAGTTCCTGCTGGAAGCACATGCGCACGAACATGGCTGCGTACGCATCATCCACGGCAAGGGACTACAATCGGACAACGGCGCGCCTGTGCTGAAGAACCTCATGGACCGGCTGCTGCGTCAACGCAACGATGTGCTGGCGTTTCATTCGGCGCCGCCGACGCAGGGCGGTACCGGGGCGCTGCTCGTGTTGCTGGCACGGCGATAGGCCGATGGTGACGCGCGATTGATTCGGAACGGCAGCGATTGCGCGCGGTGACGTGTTGTCTGGAAGGCCTGTCGCGCATGGCTCGCCCAATGCGAGCCAAGCCTTGTTGCGCGCCTTAGGCAGCTGGCACTGCTTCGTCGCACCGCGATTGCTCCACTATCGCCTTAGCGACCGCCGAGGCCGCTCCTGCGCGCACAGCAAGATTGGGCCGCCATCCATGCTGCCCCGCGCAGATCGATCAGCATCCGCGCGCGATCATGCGTCGTCGCGTACGTCGACGTTGGCGCGACCGGCGTCGGCGACATCGCCCAATTCCCACAGCACTGCGGTGGCATAGCAGCCGGGTGGCAGTGCGAAGGCGAGCCGCAGGGTCTGCGGCTCCAGCCATTGGTACTCCAGACCGTGCGGACGCAAGCGCAGAACGCGGCGTTCCTGCTTCAATCCCGCAGCTTCCAGGCCTTGGCGCAATGCGATGGATGGCGGGTCGGACAATGCGCCCTGTTCCACCGCTGCCGCCTGATCGGTCGAGCGCAACTGGCCAGCGCCCCACAACGGGCCACTGGGATGGATATCGAAACGCGCCAGTCGCTCTGCCAGGGCCTGGCTCCACGGTTCCGGGCCGAAGACGCTGCGCGAGCCGTCCAGCATCCACGCCTCGCCCTCCAGTGCGCGATCCCAACTCCCCTGCGCCACGCGTGCGCCGAGCACGCGATTGAACAAGGCCGAGCGGGCTGCCGACAGCAACATCGAGCGCTGATCGTTGCGTAGCCGCCGCCTGGATGTGGGCGCCGGCAACAACGTTCCGTCGTCAGCTTGCACATGACCGAACATCGCCAACGCAGCCGCCACATTTCCGCCATCGCGACCGAAGCGTTGTTCGCCGAACCAATTGGGGATGCCACGCGCAGCAATCGCCTGCAGCCGTTGTTCGATCGCCTCGCGCTCGCCCTGCACCTGGCGCAGCGTCAGCACGAAGCGGTTCCCATGCAGCGCACCGCGTTGCAGCTTGCGGTTGTGCCAACTGCTCTCGACCACCTGCATCTGCGTATCATCCAGCGCGGCGATATCCGGCGCGATGCGCTTGGGCAGATGCACGCTGAAGCGCTGGGTGGTCACTGCATGGCGATCTTTCAGACCCGCATAGCTGACGCCCATCTCGGCGATGCCGGCCCAGTGCGCGAGCGTTTTGGCGATATAGGCCGTGTTCTGGCCACGCTTGCGCACGGTGAGCAGCAGATGCTCGCCTTCGCCGGAGGGCTCGAATGCCGGCAGCTCGTCGACCTGAAAATCGTCCGGGGTGCTGCGCATCGCCGCGCTGAGAACGGCGGCGCCGTGCGCACGCGGCAGCAAAGAGATCTCGCTCATGGTGTGGTTCGCCTTCGCGCCGGAGGTGGCGCGCTGTGCGCCGGGTGGTCCGGCGCGGTGATTGCGTCCGGCAGCATCGGCGCCGCTCCGGCGCCAAGCGCTGCATGTGTCGCTACTGATGAGGCGCAGCGATCCTGCCCAGCAACACCGCGGCCTGTGCAGCGATGCCTTCGCCGCGGCCGGTGAAGCCCAATTGTTCGCTGGTGGTGGCCTTGACGCTGACCGCATCGAGTTCAATCGCCAACAGGCCGGCGATGCGCTCGCACATGGCCACCGCATGCGGGCCGACCTTGGGGCGCTCGCAGATCACGGTGATGTCGGCATTGCCGACGCACCAGCCGCGCTCGCGCAGTAAGCCATCGCAATGCTGCAGAAACTGCGCGCTATCGGCATCTTTCCAGCGTGCATCGGAAGGCGGGAAATGCAGGCCGATATCGCCCAGCGCCAGCGCGCCCAGCATCGCATCGCACAGGGCGTGCAACACCACATCGCCATCGCTATGCGCGAGCACGCCATGGCTGTGCGCCACGCGCACGCCGCCAAGCATCACATGGTCGCCAGGGCCAAACGCATGCACGTCGTAGCCTTGGCCGATTCTGAAATTGAAGGACATAGATTAGATCTCTTCGGGACCGGAGAAAGCAGAGGCCGAAACGGGCCACTGGGGATATGCGCTTTCCGGGTACCGGGTCCCGGGTCCACAGTCCCGGCTGGCCAGTTCAAACGCGAAGCGCGCCAGATCCGCAGGGGTCGTCACCTTGAAGTTGTCTTCGGCGCCTTCCACCAGCAACGGGCGCAGCCCCATCCGCTCCATCGCCATCGCTTCATCGGTGACGTCCACACCGGCCGCCGAGGCCTCGGTGAGTCCACGGATCAGTTGATGGCGACGAAACAACTGCGGCGTGAGTGCGCGCCACAGGCGTTCGCGCGGTTCGGTGCCGTCGATACCGCCATCGTCGCCGGCACGCTTGAGCGTGTCGCGCACCGGTGCAGCCAGGATTGCACCGACCGGATCGCCGCGGCCGATTTCCAGCAGGCGATCCAGATCGGCCAGCGCCAGATTCGGCCGTGCGGCATCGTGCACCAGCACGAAATCGTCGGCACGCACGCTCTCGGGCAAGGCCAGCAAACCAGCCAGCACCGAGGCTGCGCGGGTCGCACCTCCAAGGCAGGTCAGCACGGGCTTGGACTGCACTGCGGTCCAGCCGGGCCAATCGGCATCGCCGGGGGCGATTGCCACCATGATGCCGGCCAGCGCCGGATGCGCCGCCAGCGCCGCCAGCGTGTACGCCATCAGTGGCTGACCGCCAGCCTGCAAATATTGTTTGGGAAGCGGCCCGCCAAAACGGGTGCCGCGCCCTGCGGCCGGCACGATTGCCCAGATGGACCCGGTCATGGGTGGTCCACCGGATCGACAGGCTCTGGCGCTTGCTGTGCGGGGGCCGGTGCCTCAGGCGATGCAGGTGCCGGCAGCGGCGCATCCTCGACCACGCGGTAGAACGTCTCGCCCGGTTTGATCATGCCCAGCTCGCTGCGCGCACGCTCCTCGATTGCCGCCTCGCCGTCCTTCAAATCCTTCACCTCTGCTGCCAACGCCTGGTTGCGTTGGCGCAGACCTTCGTTGTCCTGTGTCTGATGCGCGACCTGGGCTTCCAGCATCATGACTTCGCCGGAATTCCCAGGCCCGAACCAGAAGCGGTACTGCAGCCAAGCCAGCAGTACCGCCAGCACCAGCAGTAGCCAGCGCCAGTTGCGCACGGCTTATCGCTTGATCGAAACGAACGCGTCGCGGCCGGCGTAACGCGCGCCGGAGCCCAGCGCCTGCTCGATGCGCAGCAGCTGGTTGTACTTGGCGACGCGGTCGCTGCGGCACAGCGAGCCGGTCTTGATCTGCGTGGCGGCGGTGGCCACGGCGATGTCGGCGATGGTGGTGTCTTCGGTTTCGCCCGAACGGTGCGACACGATGGAAGCGTAGTTGGCCGCGTGCGCTATCGCGATGGCTTCCAGCGTTTCGGTCAGCGTGCCGATCTGGTTGACCTTGATCAGGATCGCGTTGGCGGTGCCCGAATCGATGCCCTGCTTGAAGATCTTCGGGTTGGTGACGAACAGGTCGTCGCCCACCAGCTGCACCTTCTTGCCGACGCGATCGGTCAGCAGCTTCCAGCCGGCCCAGTCGTCTTCGGCCAGGCCATCTTCGATGCTGATGATCGGGTACTGCGCGACCCAGTCGGCCAGGAAATCGACGAACTGCTCGCTGGTCAGGCGCTTGTTCTCGCCGACCAGGTTGTACTTGCCGTTGTCATAGAACTCCGAAGACGCCACGTCCAGGCCCAGCAAGATGTCTTCGCCGGCGGTGTAACCGGCCTTGCCGATCGCTTCGAGAATGGTGTCCAGCGCTTCGACGTTGCTGCGGAAGTCCGGCGCAAAGCCGCCTTCGTCGCCTACCGCCGTGCTCAGGCCGTGGCCCTTGAGCACCGACTTGAGCGAATGGAAGATTTCGGTACCGGCGCGCAGCGCTTCGGAGAACGAGCTGCAGCCGACCGGCAGCACCATGAACTCCTGGAAGTCGACGTTGTTGTCAGCATGCGCGCCGCCGTTGATGATGTTCATCATCGGCACCGGCAGCGCCACATCGGACTCGGTGATGGTGGACAGGTACTGCCACAACGGCTGCTTGCGCGAGGCTGCCACGGCATGCGCGGCAGCCAGCGAAACCCCCAGCAGCGCATTGGCGCCCAGGCGGCCCTTGTTCTCGGTGCCGTCCAGATCGATCAGGCGACGGTCCAGGCCCTGCTGGTCGGCCGCATCGAAATTCTTCAGCGTCTCGGCGATGGTGCCGTTGACGTTGTCCACCGCATGGCGCACGCCCTTGCCCAGGTAGCGGGTCTTGTCGCCATCGCGCAGTTCCACCGCCTCCTTGGTACCGGTCGAGGCACCCGACGGCACAGCCGCGCGGCCGAACGAACCGTCGTCCAGCGTGACTTCGGCCTCCAGCGTGGGATTGCCGCGGGAGTCGAGAATTTCGCGGGCGAGGATCTTGGCGATAGTGGTCATAGGTCGGTTCGGTTACCAGTAAGGGGGGAAGTACACCGGAAACAAGCTGCCGGATTATCGCTGCACACCGGTCCATTGCCAAATCGCATGCAGCCGCGACACGCAGCACGTCGCGGGCGGACCGCTACGCCATCAGGCCCAGCAGCGACACACCAGACAGCAACAGCACCACCAGCAAGATCAGCGCGGCGATCGCCGCACCAGGCTGGCGACCGAACCGCAACGCAGCCGAGCCGGTGGCCAGGCTCCCGACGGCGGCCAGCATGGCCATCACCAGCGTGATGCGCATCGGCAGCCGCGTGGCTTGCATGGCATGGTCGCCGTCGCCCGGCATGCCGATGCTGGCGGTAAACAGAACGGCCATCACCGCCATGCACGCCCACGCCGCGATCGATGTGGCCAGTGCCCACCGGCCCCACGCCCAGTGGCGCCACGGCCGATCCTGGCGGTGCGCCGCAGCGGCCGCGCGCTGATCAGAACTCACGCAAAGCGCGCAAACCCGTGCTTCTTGGTGACGGCGTCCAGCTCCATCAGGGTTTCGAGCAGTTCTTCCATGCGATCCAGCGGCCACGCGTTGGGACCATCGGACAGCGCTTTGGACGGATCCGGGTGGGTTTCAGCGAACAGGCCGGAAATGCCGACCGCCACCGCCGCGCGCGCCAGCACCGGCACGAACTCGCGCTGGCCACCGGAGCTGCTGCCCTGCCCGCCCGGCAACTGCACCGAATGGG
Source organism: Xanthomonas sp. D-36-1 (assembly GCF_017746155.1). NCBI lineage: Bacteria > Pseudomonadati > Pseudomonadota > Gammaproteobacteria > Lysobacterales > Lysobacteraceae > Xanthomonas > Xanthomonas sp. D-36-1. The sequence goes on along the minus strand of NZ_JAGHWR010000036.1, from coordinate 61,100 downwards.
TGGCGTCGAACACCACCGGGCAGCCGGTGTCGCGCATCACGCTCAGCGAACGCATGTCGCTGACCAGGTTGTTGTAGCCGAAGGACGCGCCACGCTCGCAGACCATGATCTGCTCGTTGCCGGTGGACTTGGCCTTGTCCACCACCGGCTTCATGTCCCACGGCGCCAGGAACTGGCCCTTCTTGATATTGACCGGCTTGCCGGCGGCGCAGACGTTCTTGATGAAGTCGGTCTGGCGCACCAGAAATGCCGGGGTCTGCAGGACGTCGACAACGGCGGCGACCTCGTTCATCGGGGTGTATTCGTGCACGTCGGTGAGCACCGGCACGCCGATCTGCTGCTTTACCGCATCCAGCACCTTCAAGCCTTCTTCCAGGCCCGGGCCACGGAAGCTGGTGCCGGAGGTGCGATTGGCCTTGTCGAAACTCGACTTGAAGATGAAGTTGACCCCGAGCTTGCCGGTGATCTCCTTGAGCTTGCCGGCCACGTCGAGCTGCAGCTGCATCGATTCGATCACGCAGGGGCCGGCAATCAGGAATAACGGCTGATCCAGCCCAACGTCGAAGTCACACAGTTTCATCAGGTCACCTAAGTAATTAAGCCCCTCTCCCAGCGGGAGAGGGGTTGGGGTGAGGGTACGGTTGCGGGGCGTTTGTGAAGCCCCATGGTTTGCCCTGGCTGGCGCGTGGCGACGCGTTCATCACAGCTGCCATCTCCCAGTGTGTTGCCGCGCCCCCCATCCACCCCTTCAGGGCGCCTTCTCCCCATGAAGCGGACCGAGGTCCCAAGGGGAGAAGGGACTGCTCACGCGCGCGCTTCCTTCAACAACTTCCCGCCGGCCTTCTTCTCGCGCGCCGCACGCACGAAGCCGATAAACAGCGGATGGCCGTCGCGCGGGGTAGACAGGAATTCCGGATGCGCCTGGCAGGCCAGGAACCACGGGTGCGTGTCGCGCGGCAGTTCCACCACTTCCACCAGGGTGTCATCCATCGACTTGCCGGAGATCACCAGCCCGGCGTCTTCCAGCTGGGTGCGATAGCGGTTGTTGAACTCGTAACGGTGACGATGCCGCTCGGCCACCACGTCCTTGCCGTATACCTCGCGCGCCAGCGTGCCGGGCTTCAGGCGCTGCTCCTGCAGGCCCAGGCGCATGGTGCCGCCCAGGTCGGATTTTTCGTCGCGCTTTTCGACTTCACCGGTGGCGGTGCGCCATTCAGTGATCAGGCCGATCACCGGGTGCGGCGACTGACGATCGTTCTCGGTGCTGTTGGCTGCATCCAGATCGGCGACGTGGCGGGCATAGTCCACCACGGCCGCCTGCATGCCGTAGCAGATACCGAAATACGGCACCTTGTGCTCGCGCGCGAACTTGGAGGTCTGCACCTTGCCTTCGAAACCGCGATCGCCGAAACCGCCCGGCACCAGGATGCCGTCGATGTCCTGCAACGCGGACATGTCGCTGCCCTCAAGATCCTGCGCTTCCAGCCACTTCAGGTTGACCTTGGTGCGCTGACGCAGGCCGCCGTGACGCAGCGCTTCGGCCACGGACTTGTAGGCATCCTGGTGATCGACGTACTTGCCGACCACGGCGATGTTGACCTCGTCCAGCGGATGCTTGACCGCGTCCACCACGGCCGCCCACTCCGACAGATCCGCTGCAGCCACCTTGTCGCGCAGCTTGAATTGGTCGATGACCAATTCGTCCAGTCCCTGCCGCAGCAACTCTAGCGGCATGCCGTACAGCACGTCGATATCCGGGCAACTGATCACCGCACGCTCGGAGACATTGGTGAACAGCGCAATCTTGCGGCGTTCCGAATCCGGCACCGCCTGCTCGGACCGGCACAGCAGCACGTCCGGTTGGATGCCGATCGAGCGCAGTTCCTTGACCGAATGCTGGGTCGGCTTGGTCTTCAACTCACCGGCCGCCGCGATGTACGGCACCAGCGTCAGATGCATGAACATGGCCTTTTCGGCGCCGCGCTCGGTGCGCACCTGGCGGATCGCCTCCAGGAACGGCAGCGATTCGATGTCGCCGACGGTGCCGCCGATTTCGATCAACGCGACATCGAACCCGGCCGTGGCCTCGTCGATGCAGCGACGGATTTCGTCGGTGATATGCGGAATCACCTGCACGGTGGCGCCCAGATAATCGCCACGACGCTCCTTGCGGATGACGTTCTCGTAGATGCGGCCGGTGGTCACCGAGTTCTTGCGCGACAGGCGCGTGCGCACGTAGCGCTCGTAGTGGCCCAGATCCAGGTCGGTTTCGGCACCGTCGTCGGTGACGTAGACCTCGCCATGCTGGAACGGGCTCATCGTGCCCGGGTCTACGTTGATGTACGGGTCCAGCTTCATCATCGTGACCTTCAGGCCACGCGCTTCAAGAATGGACGCAAGCGAAGCGGCGGCAATGCCCTTGCCTAGCGAGGACACTACGCCGCCGGTAACGAAAATCAGGGGGGTCATGGGGCTTGAAGCCTCCCGGAAAGCCATAGTTTAGCGGGTGACGGGCGAATGCCCAAGGGTTGCGTGACGACGAGGTCATCACACGTTGAAACAGTGCATGTCGCGCAGGCCCGAGCGGCTGCCAGACATGACGAGCAGTGGTCAGGCGATTGCGGGCTCTCTGCGGGGGCCGGAATGCATGCGCGTTACATGCCTGCCCCATGCACCGGCTACGCCAATGCTGCGTGGTCTTACACAGCTACCCCAAAAAGCGAACGCCCCGGCAATGCCGGGGCGTCGGTGGCACCTGACCGCTAGGCCGCGCGGTCAGCGTGCAGGCTTTTCTTCTTCCTCTTCCTCGCGCGGGGCGCTGTCGGCCTTGGGCTTCTGCGCGGCAGCGGCGGCGCGGCGTTCGGCCTTACGCTCGGCTTCGGTCTTGGCCTTCGCGTCGTCGGTCTTTTGAGCGGCGGCGCCCTGTCCGGCCTGCTGCGGAGCGGCCTGGGCCATGGCGGGAAGCGCTGCCACTGCGGCCGCACCGAGGGTGAGCATCAGAATGTGCTTGAACTTCATGGCGTCCTCTTTGGCTTCGGTGACATCCTCAGGTGGGGACGTTTGATTTCGAAACCAACGCCAGGGTAGCCAATGCTGCCCGGCCACCCACTGAACGCCGGTCGCGTGCAAAAAATCGGCTCAGCCCCCACACTTGCGCGTCGTTTCACGTGCCAACGAGATGCATGAACACCCGTTATAACGCCGCCGATATTGAAGTGCTGTCGGGCCTGGACCCGGTCAAACGCCGCCCCGGCATGTATACCGACACTGCGCGCCCGAACCATCTGGCGCAGGAAGTGATCGACAACTCGGTCGACGAGGCGCTGGCCGGCCACGCCAAGCAGGTCGACGTCACGCTGTACAAGGACGGTAGCTGCGAAGTGTCCGACGACGGCCGCGGCATGCCGGTGGACATCCATCCGGAAGAGAAGATTCCGGGCGTGGAACTGATCCTGACCCGGCTGCATGCCGGCGGCAAGTTCAGCAACCGCAACTACACCTTCTCCGGTGGCCTGCACGGCGTGGGCGTGAGCGTGGTCAATGCGCTGTCGACCAAGGTCGAGCTGTTCATCAAGCGCGAGGGCAGCGAGCACCGCATGGAGTTTCGCGATGGCAATGCCGCGTCCAAGCTGGAAGTGGTTGGCACCGTCGGCAAGAAAAATACCGGTACGCGGCTGCGTTTCTGGGCCGACCCCAAGTATTTCGATACGCCCAAATTCAATGTGCGTGCGTTGCGGCACCTGCTGCGCGCCAAGGCGGTGCTGTGCCCCGGCCTGACCGTCAAATTGCACGACGAGGCCACCGGCGAGCAGGACAGCTGGTATTTCGAAAACGGCCTGCGCGATTACCTGAAAGGTGAGATGGCCGAGCACGAACTGCTGCCGGCCGACCTGTTCGTCGGCAGCCTGAAAAAAGACACCGAAATCGTCGACTGGGCCGCGGCCTGGGTGCCGGAAGGCGAGCTGGTGCAGGAAAGCTACGTCAACCTGATCCCCACGGCGCAGCACGGCACCCACGTCAACGGCCTGCGTTCGGGCCTGACCGATGCGCTGCGCGAGTTCTGCGATTTCCGCAACCTGTTGCCGCGCGGCGTCAAGCTGGCGCCGGAAGACGTGTGGGACCGGGTGACCTTCGTGCTCAGCCTGAAGATGACCGATCCGCAGTTTTCCGGCCAGACCAAGGAACGCCTGTCCTCGCGCCAGGCCGCCGGTTTCATCGAAGGCGCCGCGCACGATGCCTTCAGCCTGTATCTCAACCAGAACGTGGAAATCGGCGAGAAGATCGCGCAGATCGCCATCGATCGCGCCAGCGCACGGTTGAAGACAGAGAAGCAGATCGTCCGCAAGAAGGTCACCCAGGGCCCTGCCCTGCCCGGCAAGCTGGCCGATTGCATCAGCCAGGATCTGTCGCGCACCGAACTGTTCCTGGTCGAAGGCGATTCGGCCGGCGGCTCGGCCAAGCAGGCGCGCGACAAGGACTTCCAGGCGATCCTGCCGCTGCGCGGCAAGATCCTCAATACCTGGGAAGTGGCTTCGGGCAGCGTGCTGGCCTCCGAAGAAGTGCATAACCTGGCGATCGCGATCGGCTGCGACCCGGGCAAGGACGACATCACCGGGCTGCGCTACGGCAAGGTGGTGATCCTGGCCGACGCCGACTCCGACGGCCTGCATATCGCCACGCTGCTGACGGCGCTGTTCCTGCAGCATTTCCCCGCATTGGTCGCTGCCGGCCACGTCTTCGTGGCGATGCCGCCCTTGTTCCGTGTCGATGTGGGCAAGCAGGTGTTCTACGCGCTGGACGAAGAAGAAAAGACCACGCTGCTGGACAAGATCGCGCGCGAGAAGATGAAGGGCCAGATCAGCGTCACCCGCTTCAAGGGCCTGGGCGAGATGAATCCGCAGCAGCTGCGCGAATCCACCATCCACCCGGACACGCGTCGGCTGGTGCAGCTGACCATCGACGACGGCGAGCAGACGCGTTCGTTGATGGACATGCTGCTGGCCAAAAAACGCGCAAGCGACCGCAAGCAGTGGCTGGAAACCAAGGGCGATCTGGCCTCGCTTGAAGTCTGAATGCTGAAACCGATAGCCCCTCTCCCGCCCAGGCGAGAAGGCACGGCCTGCGCGTGCTTGCGGCGCGCGCGACTTTGAGCGCCCGCGCCGCAAGCGCGGGCGGGGCGCAGAGCGGCGTTTGGGTACGGGCGTATGCACTTGCGAAGTGAGTAGCACGAGGCTTCGCCCGCACCCTCATTCCCCTTCGGAGCACCGTCCGCATCAGGCGGGACAATGTCTCGACGGGAGAAGGAAGCGCCTTGCATGGGCGCTCATTTCGGCGGACCGCACACATCTGCCTTTGCGTACCACCTCGGTCCGCGCGACATCCATGCCTTCCTGCACATCCACCGGGCTCTGCAGCAGCCTAGCATCGGCGCTTCCCTGCAATCACGTCGATGCCCATGCCCTTCTTTCTCCGTGCCGGCCTGCTGGCCTGCGTGCTGTTCAGCGGGACAGCGCTGGCCGAAGCGCCAGACAAAACCGATAAAAGCGATGCCAAACCCGATTCCGCTGCCGCCAAACAGGCGCCATTGCCGGCCGACGCCAGCGTGCGCCAGAGCACACGCGTGGCCGGCCGCAACCTGAGCTATACCGCCACGGTCGGCACGTTGCCGGTGCGCGATGCGCAGGGCAAGACCACGGGCGAAGTGGTATTCACCGCCTATACCGTCGATGGCAAGGACCGCCCGGTGACCTTCGCCTTGAACGGTGGGCCGGGCGCCGCATCGGTGTATCTCAACATGGGCGCAATCGGCCCGAAGATCGTGGGTTTCGGCGCCGAAGGCGACAGCGCGTCGGCACCGGCAACGCTGCGCGACAACCCGGGCACCTGGCTGGACTTCACCGACCTGGTCTTCATCGACCCGGTGGGCACCGGCTTCAGCCGCGCGCTGATCGGCGACGACGATGCCAAGAAGCAGTTCTACAACCCGCAGGCGGATGTGGAATATCTCTCGCGGGTGATCTACGACTGGCTGCTCAAGAACCGCCGCCTGCAGGCGCGCAAGTATCTGGTCGGCGAAAGCTATGGCGGCTTCCGCGGCCCGCGCATTACCCATTATCTGCAGACGCAGCTGGGCGTGGCGATGAACGGCGTGGTGCTGGTGTCGCCGTATCTCAACCCGACCCTGGACGACAACGGCGATGTGTCGCCCCTGGCATGGATGCTGACGCTTCCCTCGATCACTGCTGCGCACCTGGAGCGCCAGGGCCAGCTCAGCGACAGCGCGATGCGCCAGGTGATCGACTACACCCGCGGCGATTACGCGGTGGCGCTGATGAAAGGACGCACCGACCCGCAGGCCACCGAAGCGATGCTGCAGCAGGTCACCCGCATGACCGGGCTGGACCCGGCATATGTGCGGCGCTCCGGCGGACGCCTGGAAACCCAGGCCTATCTGCGCGAAGTGTTTCGTGACAAGGGCGAATTGGGCAGCCGTTACGATTCCAACGTGACCGCCTTCGACCCGTTTCCCAACGATGCCGAACAACGCGCCAACGACCCGCTGCTGGACAGCATCATTGCGCCCACCACCACCGCAATGGTGGACTTTGTCACCCGCGTGGTCGGCTGGAAGATCGATGCGCAATATCGCGCGCTCAACTACGACGTGAACAAGCTCTGGGACTGGAACGACGAGCTTCGCAAGGGCGCAGTGACCCAGCTGCGTCAGTCGGTGGCGATCGATCCGAAGCTGCGCGTGTTGATCGCGCACGGCTGGAACGACCTCTCCTGCCCGTTCATGGGTTAGGTCCTGACGGTGGACCAGATGCCGGCCATGGGCAGCGACAGCAAACGCGTGCAGGTACACGAATATCCCGGCGGCCACATGTTCTACAACCGCGCCGACAGCCAGGCCGCGTTCCGTAGCGACGTCAAGGCGATGTACGAAACGCGCTGAGCGCAGCCAGCGCCGGCCGCACACGCGGCCGGCGACCAAGCCGTCGGGCAGCACCATCATTTCCGAGTGCCGCGCATCTGCGTTGCCATCGTCAATCTGGAACTGGCAAGCACCGTCGCAAGTACATCAGCCAAGCAGATCTAGCAGCGCACCAGCTGTTACGAATCCCCAATCCCAAATCCCGGCTCCCCAATCACAACGCACCAGGCTCGCTAGCCTTCACGTTCCACCCCAACCACTGGTAGACCTGATAGCGGGCAATGCCCAGGTATTCGTGCAGGGCCACATCGGCCAGGGTGAAGTTGTAGCTCTGCGGCAGGATCGACCACGTGGCAGTCAGCCAGTCGGCGCGCACCGGTGTGGCATCGATGCCGAAATGGCGGAAATACAATTCGGCGCGACGCAGATGCGTGGCCGAGGACACCAACGCAATGCGATCGGGCCGGTAGTCGCGCAGCAAGGGCTGGCTGAACTGCGCGTTCTGCCAGGTGTTCATGCTCGACGGCTCCATGATCAGATCTGCCCGCGGAATGCCCAGGCCGAGCAGGACACGCTGATAGACCACCGCTTCGGACAGGCCCAGGCCGCGTGCATCGCCGCCGCTGATCTCGATCTTGCAATCGCCACCGCTGTGCCGGCATTGCCAGTACAGCCGCGCCGATTCGACGATGCGGCCATAGGCGAACAGGTTGGCCTCGGCCACCGCGTCGCGGCCTTCCGGGCGCACGGTGCCGGCACCCAGCAGCACGATGACGTTGCGCGCGCCCCACGCGTTGAAATCGTTGACCCCGGTGCGTTGCAGGTGTTGCAGCATCCAGGAGGGCAGCGGACCGCACCCAACCGCGAACACCAGCAGCAAGCTGGCCAGGCCCAACACGCGGGAAAACCGCCGCAATCCGCGTCGGTCGATCAACCAGGCAAACCCGAACAACACGCACACCAGGGCAAGCATCATCGAGAAAGGGTCTCACTCATGGCATGCGGGCAGCCTGCCGGAAACAGGCCCATACGGCAAGGGCATCGCAGTGTGCCGACGGTGCGTGACCGCACCGCGGCATCGCTCAGGTCCAGCCCAACAGCTCGAACAGCGTCAGGATCAGGTACGCCACGCCGCCAGCAGCCGGGATGGTCAGAATCCAGGCCCAGACGATGCGCTCGATCACGCCCAGCCGCAGCGAACGCGGGTTCTTGGCGAACCCCACCCCCATGATGGCGGTGGAAATGCTGTGCGTGGTGGACACCGGCATGCCGAAATGCGCCGCCACGGTGAGCACCGTCGCCGAGCTGGTTTCTGCAGCGAAGCCGTGGATGGGATGCAGCTTGACCATCTTGTGGCCGAGCGTCTTGATGATCTTCCAGCCGCCCGACGCGGTACCTGCAGCCATCACCACCGCGCAGGTCAGCACGATCCACATCGGGATACCGGCGCCGGCGGCCAGGCCGGTGCCCGGATGCAGGAACGACAACCAGCCCGGGAGGTCGTCCAGCGCGCCGGCCGACTGCGCGCCGATCAGGGTCATGGCGATGATGCCCATGGTCTTCTGCGCGTCGTTGTGGCCGTGCGCGTAGCCCATGTACGCGGCCGAGGCGATCTGCGCCTTGCCGAAGAACGCATTGACCCAGCGCGGCCGCGCCAGCCGCCCGATCGGGCCGCCGAGCTTGGACATGCCGGCGATGATCGCCCACAGCAACACCATCACCACGATACCGAGCACGAAACCGGCGATCGGCGAGGTGATCATCGGCACGAACACCTTCCACAACAGGCCCTTGTTCTTGGCCCAGTTGCCGATGTTTTCCGACCAGATCAGCGCGTCCCAGTCGTTGTGCGCCGCGGCCAGGCCGGCGCCGCACAGCCCACCGATCAAGGCATGCGAGGACGAAGACGGCAGGCCCTTCCACCAGGTGATCAGGTTCCAGATGATGCCGCCCAGCAGCGCGCACAGGATCACCTGCGGGGTGACCTCGACCACGTTGGTATTGAGCAGGCCCGAGGCGATGGTCAGCGCCACGGCGGTGCCGGTCAGCGCGCCGATCAGGTTCATGCCGGCGGCCAGCATCACCGCCCAACCCGGCGAGAGCACCTTGGTGGCAACCACGGTGGCGATGGAGTTGGCGGTGTCGTGGAAGCCTTTGATGAACTCGAACACCAACGCGGCCAGGATCACCACCAGAACTAAGGTAAGCACGCGGCGACCTCAGCTGTTCTTCAGCACGATCTGGTAGACCACCACACCGGCCTCGCGGCAGCGGTCGATGGCCTTTTCCAGAATCTCGAAGAACTCCTTGAGCAGGAACATCTGCAACGTGTCCAGGCGGCCGGAATAGATGTCGCGATACAGCTCCAGCATCAGCCGGTCGGCTTCGTTTTCGAGCATGCGCAGCTTGTCGTTGAGCGCGGTCATGCGGTCGATGTTCATGTGCGGCAGGTCGGCCACCATCTCCACGACCACCGCGGCGGCCTGCTCCAGCATCGCCGCGCGCGGGGCGAAGTCGATGTGTTCCAGGTGCTTGGTCGCCAGCGAGTAGCGGTCGGCGAATTTCTCCACCTGCTTGGGAATCTTGTACAGCGCCGAGCCCAGTGCTTCGATGTCTTCGCGTTCGATCGGGGTCATGAAGCTGTCCACCAGCGCCTGGCCGATCTTGTCGGAGGCGGCGCGTTCGCGCAGGCGGGCCAGCTTGAAGGCGTCCAGCGCGGGCTGGCGGTCGGACTCGCGCATCATGGCGTGCAACGCCCTGGTGCTGTCGTAGGCGGCCTGCGCCGCTTCGTTGAGAAGCGCATAGAACTGCTTGCCGGAACCGAAGATGGTCTGCAACGAGAACATGGGTGGACAACTTCCTGCCGTCGAGGGAGAGACGGCGCCAGACGCGAATTATGACCGTTCCATGACCTCTCTGGGTATCTCGCGCCGGGAGCGGCCTTCACATCGACATTTCCCGGCTCGAACCACCCTGTGGTTTGCTACCATGCCACCGCGCCTTCGGGCGCACCCTATGGAAGACGACCCTATCCCCCCGTGTTGCCGCCCGGCCCGTGCGCCCGCCGGTAGCCCCAGCACTCCCCCGCCCTCCCCTTCACTGACCGGGGAAGACGCCCGTGGTTGAGTTTTTGATCGTCATCGCCCTGATCGTGCTGAACGGCTTCTTCGCCATGTCGGAGATGTCGTTGATGACCTCGCGCAAGAGCCGCCTGAAGCAGATGGCCGGTTCCAGCAAGCGCGCCGCACGGGCCCTGGCCTTGGCCGAAAGCCCGGAAAACTTCCTGTCCACGGTCCAGATCGGCATCACCCTGATCGGCATCCTGACCGGCGTGTTCGGCGGCGAGGCGATCGGCGAAGCCATTGCCAGCTGGCTGCAGGGCGTGTTCCCGGCCCTGGCGGGCACGTTCGAACTGGTCGGCAAGCCGCGCCCGTATTCGGTGGTCATCGGCAGCACCCTGGCGGTGGCGCTGATCACGTTCCTGACGCTGATCTTCGGCGAGCTGGTGCCCAAGCGGCTGGCGCTGCGCAATTCCGAAGACATCGCAGGCGTTGTCGCGGTGCCGATGGCCTGGCTGGCCAGGATCGCCGCGCCCGGGGTGTGGGTGCTGGCGCGTTCCACCCGCTTGGTCCTGCGCATGTTGGGCATGGGCAAGGACGAGTCGGCCTCGGTCACCGAAGAAGAGATCCGCATGCTGGTGGCCGAAAGCCACGAGGCCGGCGTGATCGACGCGCACGAGCGCGACATGATGAATCGGGTGATGCGGCTGGGCGATCGCACCGCCGACAGCCTGATGACCCCGCGCAACCGCATCGCCTGGCTGGACGCCAACACCGAGCCGGAACGCAATCTGCAGATCATGCGCGAGCACGAATTTTCGCGCTACCCGGTATACCGCGGCAGCGACCAGGACATTGCCGGTGTGCTGGAGGTCAAATCGCTGGTCACGCGCATGGACGACCACGGCGCGCACCTGTTCCAGGCGCTGCGCGACACCTTGTTCGTGTCCGAGTCCACGCACGCGATGAAGCTGCTGGAAATCTTTCGCGAAGAACAGCAGTCGATGGCGCTGGTGGTGGACGAATACGGCGAAATCCGTGGCTTGGTGACCATCAGCGACCTGATGGGCGCAGTGGTCGGCCGTCTGCAGGCGGTGGAAAATACCGACGAAGACGCACTGGTGGTCACGCGCGCAGACGGCTCGCTGTTGATCGACGGCTCGCTGCCGGTGGAAGAATTGCGCGAAGTGCTCGGTGCCGAACTGCCCGACGCCGACGAAGGCGATTACCACACGCTTGCGGGCCTGTGCATTTACTATTTCGGGCGCATTCCGCAGGCCGGCGAATTCTTCGATTGGGCCGGCTGGCGCATCGAGATCGTCGACCTGGACGGTGCGCGCGTGGACAAGTTGCTGCTGCGCCGGGTGGGCGACGAGGACAGCGATGACATCGTCGGGTGATGGCAGTGCGCCGCGCGATGATGCCAGCGAGCAGATGCGCTACCGCAACGAAGGCATCCGCAGCTTGCTGGCAGCCTTCAGCGAAGGTGATCCGGACCAGGTGTTGCGCGTTCGCGAAATCTTGGCCGACCTGCAGCAAAGCGCCTTCGGCGTGTTCCTGTTTCTTGCGATCCTGCCCTCGTTCATTCCTATTCCCGGCGTTGCCGGTGGCATCAGCGGACCGCTGACGATACTGATCGGGCTGCAGATGATGTGCTGCCTGCGCAAGCCGTGGGTACCGCGCTTTATCGGCGAACGTGGGCCGCGCCGACGGACCAGTCAGCGCTTCGTGGCCAAACTGGGACCGACGCTGCAACGCCTGGATCGTCTGCTCAAACCGCGGCTACATGGCATGCTGGACCGCATGCCGGCACAGTTACTCACTGGCGTGCTGTTGGTGTTGGTCGGCATCTTGCTGACGCTGCCGATCCCTTTCACCAACTATATTTTCGGCTTGATCCTGCTGCTGTTCGCGCTGGCCCTGCTCGAGCGCGACGGCGCGCTGATGCTGGCGGGCTGGGCAGCTGCGCTGATCTCGGTGGCCGCGTTCGGCGTCACCTCCGACCAGCTGGTGGATCTGATTCGCGATTGGTGGCCGGACGCCTGGCGCTGAGCGCAGCGCGTCCGGCACGTCGCCTGCGACGCAGTCACTTCAGATCGACCACGCGGTTGTCCGACAGGCTGCCGGTATCGTCGGTTACCGCCGTCATCACGAAATACAGCGCCTTGCCGAGCAACCCGCTGGGGCCGTCCCAGTACTCGGCCGATTCGGCACGCACGTGGATCAAACGCAGGTTCGGGTCGTCCTTGCCGCCCGGGAAAAACACCTTCATGGCCGGCGACCAGAGTTCGTCGATCTTGGCGCGGTCGTGGATCACGCGTGCAGTGCCGGCCACCGAGACATAGGTGTTCTTCGACGCCGACGCATAGGCCACGTTGACACGCGGATCGGCGGCGATTTCGGCTACTTTCGGGCTGTCGGCGGCGGTAGCGAACCACAGGTCGCCATCGAACTCGACTTCCTGCGTGCCCAGCGGGCGGCTCACCAGCCTGCCGTCGGCCGAGACGGTGGTGAACATCGCGATGTCCACGCCGCGAATCAATTCGGCCAACTGCCTGATGCTCTCGCTGCGTTCTTGAAATTGCATGCTGGTTTTCCCGATGGATGTGCACGCATCACAGCCGATCGCTGCGCAAAGCGACGTGAATCACACCAAGGTCACGTCCAGCTCGCGGCACGCGGCAGCGGCGATTTCGAAGGAGCGCAGACGCGCGGCGTGGTCGTAGATGTTGGCGGTGAACAACAGCTCGTCGGGCGTGTGGCGCTCGATGAACTCGGCCACGCCGCGCGCAATCTGCTCGGCATCGCCAAGCACCGTGCAGGCCAGTGCACGCTCCACGCCGGCACGCTCATGCGGCTGCCAGAAGCTGCCGATATCGTCGATGGGCGGCGGTATCTTGCCCGGCTTGCCGCGCCGCAGATTGACGAAGCTTTGCTGCTGGGTGGTGAACAGACGCTGCGCCTGCGCATGCGTCTCGGCCGCCACCACATTCAGGGCCAGCATCACGTGCGGCTTGGCGAGCTGTGCGGACGGGCGGAATTCGCGTCGATAGATCGCCACCGCTTCGTCCATCGCGTCGGGCGCGAAATGCGAGGCGAACGCGAACGACAAGCCCATCGCGGCGGCCAGGCGTGCGCTGAACAGGCTCGATCCCAATAGCCACACCGGCACCTCCAGCCCGGCGCCGGGCACGGCCTGTACCAGCTGCCCCGGCACCGCCGGCGCGAAATAGCGCATCAATTCGGCCACGTCCTGCGGAAAGTGATCGGCGCTGTCAAAATAGCAACGCAATGCGCGGGCGGTGGGCTGATCGGTGCCCGGCGCGCGGCCCAGGCCCAGGTCGATACGCTGCGGATAGAGCGATGCCAGCGTGCCGAATTGTTCGGCCACCTGCAGCGGCGCGTGGTTGGGCAACATGATGCCGCCGGCACCCACGCGAATGGTCTTGGTGCCGCCGGCGACGTGACCGATCAGCACTGCGGTGGCGGCGCTGGCGATGCCCGGCATGTTGTGGTGTTCGGCCAGCCAGTAGCGCTGATAGCCCCAACGCTCGGCGTGCTGAGCCAGATCGAGCATGTTGGCGAAGGCGTGGGTGGTGTCGCTGCCTTCGCAGACCGGCGCCAGGTCGAGCACGGAAATGGGGGTCATCGAATGACTCCGGGAAGAGTGATGTGCCAGAGATGGGGCTGGCCCGGCGGCATTGCCAGCGGCGTGTTGGGTGCGGTGAGGGATTACAGCATTCCAGCAGTCGGACAACGCATTGGGCGTACGGGCCCAGTCTGACTCGCAATATCCGTGTTGTTGCGCTTGCTGTTGGCGAAGGAGGTGCGGTTGCGGCTGCGGTGAAGAGCGCTGGTCCTTGCTCAGTTGGGCGCACCTTGAATGCCCAGTGTCCGCTGACCACAGACGAACGCATCGACCGCGCGACGAAGCGTGCCCGCTATGGCATCTGGACGCTGGCTATGATGACGCGGTCCCGTCTGCCCCTGTCTATCCATGTCTCCGAGTGCTTCAGCGCGCCCCGAACAGCCCTCGTCTTCTGCGCAGATCGCCGCCCGGATCGATCGGTTGCCGGCCAGCGCCACACTGTGGCGGTTGGTGGGGTTGCTGGCGCTGGGCGGGTTCTTCGAGTTGTACGACCTGTTCCAGACCGCGTACATCAGCCCCGGGCTGATTGGCGACGGCATTTTTGCCAGCGGCGCCGACGGCGCGTTCGGCATGTCCGATCAAGCCGCATTTGCGGCGGCCACCTTCCTTGGGTTGTTTGTTGGCGCCGCGCTATTGAGCCCGTTTGCCGACCGGTTCGGGCGGCGCCCGGTGTTTACCTTCGCCTTGATCTGGTACACCGCTGCGACCGTGGCGATGGGCCTGCAGAGCACTGCCAGCGGCGTGATCGTGCTGCGCTTTGTGGTCGGCATCGGGCTGGGAATCGAACTGGTCACCATCGATACATATCTGTCCGAACTGGTGCCGCGGCACATGCGCAGTGCGGCGTTTGCATTTGCATTTTTCGTGCAATTTCTGGCGGTACCGACGGTCGCGCTGACCGCATGGATGTTGGTGCCGTCTGCGCCGCTGGGGGTGAGCGGCTGGCGCTGGGTGGTGTTGCTCAGCGGCGCGTTTGCGCTGGCGATCTGGTGGCTGCGCAGCCGCTTGCCGGAATCGGCGCGCTGGCTGGCCGCGCACGGCCGGCACGCAGAAGCCGATGCCGTGCTGACCGAACTGGAGGCGCGCTGCACGCGCGATGTGGGTGCGCCATTGCCTGCGCCGCAGGCGGCTACAGCCACGCAGGCCAGCGTGATGCAGAGCGCGCCGCTATGGCGTGCGCCGTATCGCGGGCGCATCGGCATGTTGGTGGTCTTCCATGTGTTTCAGGCGATCGGCTTCTTCGGCTTCGGTAACTGGTTGCCTGCGCTGATCTCGGCGCAGGGCACCGGAGCCGGGGTGACCAAGAGCCTGGCGTATTCGTTTGCGATCTCGTTGGCCTACCCGCTGGCGCCATTGCTGTTGCTGCGTTCTGCGCAGCGCTGGGAAAACAAATGGCAGATCACCGCATCGGCGCTGGGCGCTGTTCTGTTCGGTGGGTTGTTCGCGTTGCAGCATCACGCCGTCGGCATGGTGCTGTGCGGGGCGATGGTCGCGTTCTGCAACGCGTGGATGAGCTTCGCCTATCACGGCTATCAGGCGGAGCTGTTCCCGACCGGCTTGCGTGCACGTGCAGTGGGCTTGTGCTATTCCTTCAGTCGCCTCTCCACGGCAGTGAGCAGCGTGCTGATCGGCTGGTTGCTGACGCAGGTTGGCAGCCATGGCGTGCTGGCCTTCATCGCGCTCAGCATGTCGATCGTGGCGAGCGTGATTGCGGTGTTCGGCCCACGCACGCGCAATCGTGCACTGGAAGACATTGCAGGTGAGTACGGATGAGGAAACGCCTGCGGAACGCCAGGCGTGTAAGCCATCCCGCTGCGTGGGGTTTAGCGCACGTCGGTGCGTGCATGACAACGGTCTCGATTCTGTCAGCAATAGCGGATCAGTGAGCAGCCGGCGGATCTGATCCGCCACCTCTCTGTCGCCACAGGCCGGTGCACCGCCCCCGCCCCCTGGTCGAACCCCCGACCGGTTGCCAGCCGATGATGCGTCATCGCGCGCCGAGCATCGCCGCCAGTTCCGCTGTGCCGGCATGCCCCCGTTCAAGAGGTGCGCTGCCCAGTGTTACCGTGCGGTCTGCCACCGCGGCCAGGCTAGTGCGATGCGACACCACCACCAGCACGCTCTGCGGTAGGCGTGCGCGCAGGGTGCTCAGCACCCGATGTTCGGCATCGGCATCCAGGGCGCTGGTCGCTTCATCCAGGACGGCCAGCGTCGGCCGACGCAGCAATACCTGCGCCAGCAGCAAACGTTGCAACTCGCCGCCGGACAGGCGCCCGCCCTGCGCATGAATCGGCGTGTCCAGACCTCGCGCATCGCGCTGCAGCCGTGCACACATGCCGACATCTGCAAGCACCTCCCACATGCGTGCGTCAGAGGCACCGGGCAACGCCCACTGCAGGCATTCGCGCACTGTGTGCTGCCACGGGCGCACGCCCTGGCCGATGTAGGCGCTGTGTCGCACCAGATGTCGATATGCGGAGAATGTCAGCCAACGTCCGCCCATGTGCGCCCCGAACTGCGCCGGCGGCGTCTGGCCGGAGAGCACATCCATCAGACTGCTCTTGCCCACGCCGGAGGCACCGACCACCAGGGTCATCTGACCTGGCACCAGCAATATCGATTCGATCGCGAGTTGGGGCAGCGGCAGCGCCAGCCCGATGTGTTCGATATGCAGCGCGGCCGGCAATGGTTCGGCCATTTCTTCCGGAACGTGCACGCGCGCAGCGCCCAGGTCGACATAGCGGCGCCACAGCTGCAGCGCCGGCCACGCCGAACGCAATTGCTGAACGCTCTGCCGCGTGGTGACCAGGTACGGCAACAGACGGCCGAGCAACAGACTGACGGCGATCAGCGCAGCACGATCGCCGCCCTGCCATCGATTGGCCAGCACCAGGATGCCGGCGATGGCGACCACCGCGGTGATTTCCAGCAGCAGGCGGCTGCCGGCAACCAATGCTTGCTGCTGCGCATACCCGTGCCCCAGTCGCGCCGAAATGCACTCGTA
This sequence comes from Xanthomonas sp. D-36-1, assembly GCF_017746155.1. NCBI lineage: Bacteria > Pseudomonadati > Pseudomonadota > Gammaproteobacteria > Lysobacterales > Lysobacteraceae > Xanthomonas > Xanthomonas sp. D-36-1. Next base: position 44,454 of record NZ_JAGHWR010000036.1, on the reverse strand, counting down.
ATGGCGGGTTTCGAGATCTTCGCGCTGAAACGAGCGTACGTGGCGCAAACGACGCGGGAAATCTTCGCTCAGCCAGAACAGCTGCGTCATGTCCGCCACATACGCGCGGCTGATGCGTGCCTGTGCGTGACTGCTGGAGAAGCGCAGACCCCACCATGCCAGCACCGCCAGCAATGGGGTGGTGATCAACAGCCCAGGTGCGATCAGCACCGCGATGCACACGCTCACCAGCGCAGTGATGGCCGCCACCAGCAGCTGCAGAACGGCGCTGAAGCCTTGCGTGGCGATCTCGATGTTGTACGTGAGCACGTTGGCGATTTCTGCCGAGCTGGCCCCGGACAAGGCCGGCAATGGCGCATCGATCAACGCCGCATGCACGCGTCCGCGCAGACCGATGGCATAGCGGCTGGTCAGCTGCGCGGCCAGCCGTGCGCTCTGCCAGCGCAGCGCGGCAAACAACAGGCTCACTGCAATGAACACGCCCGCCTGCATCGCCAGCCCGCCCGGCAAGGCCAGGCGATAGCCTGCCAGCTGCACGCTGTGGCCTGGTTGCACCAGCGGCAGCAGGCACACCGCCACCACGCTGCCGGCCAACGCGGCAGCCAGCGATAACGCGACGTAAAGTGCAATCGTCGGCATGTCTGTCGGCACCAGAGTGCTCGCGAACCGGAGCAATGCAGCGCGCATGCGCTGGCCGGCTGTCATCGCCGGCCGCTCATCCGTGCGCAACATGCAGGCGCCAGTGCGCAAGGAGGGTCTGCGGGCCGGTGGCGTTCCAGGACGCTTGCATGCAGCCACTCATTGCAACAGCTGCAGCAGCGCCTCCACCGAGGCCTGCGGATGCGTGCCACGGTGCAAGGTGAACATGCCGATGCGCTGCACCTGTTCGACAAAGCGCTGCCAGCCGGGCTGACCGGCGGCGTACGGTTGATCGTGGGCCAGGCAGGCGGCGATTTGCTCGCCAGGCACCGCGACCAGGCGCGGTGCAGATGCGATGGCAGGCGACCTGGACACCATCACGACCGCACGCAACTGCATGGGCTTGGACGCGAGATGCGCGTGGCGATGGCGGAGATCGACCTCGAATTTTTCGACGCCGCTGCGGCGCCGGATCACCGGCGATGCGCTGATCCACGCGCGCGTGGGCGGGTCGACCAGTCCCAGCGCTTCGGCACGCAGGTGCAGGAAATTGGCCACGCCGGTGGTGAGCAGGCTATCGGGCGCCACAAAGACACCGTCTTCGGCGACAAAGTCCAGGCCATGCAACAGGCTGTGCAAGGCCAAGGTCGATTTGCCCGCACCGCTAGCGCCAAGCAGCAACACGCTGCGTCCGCATCGACCCACGCACGCGCCATGCAACGGCACCAGCCCAAGGCCACGCGCAGCCAGCAGGAATACTGCGAATTCGATCAGTTCATACCGCACGTGATACGCGTGGGTAAGCATGTCCTCGGACACCACCACCATCGCGCGGCGCTGCGGCACCGACGCCATCAGGTAATTGCAGGCATCCATGACGCCGCACAGCAGGCCGCCGCTGGCGTGCGTGCGCACAGGTGGCGGCTCGGCATCGGTGCGGCCCGGCGCACGCGGCAGCAGGTCCAGCGTGACATGAAATTCCGCAGCGCCCGGCAATCGATGCGCGGGCAACCCCGCGTAGGCGGCATCGACAAGCGCCAGCAGTGCCTCGCTATCGCTCTGGAAATGGAACAGCGCGCCGAGAATCTGCCGGCGCACGCCCAGGCGCCGCGGGCGGTGCTCGCCGAACGGATCTGCCGCCACTGCGGTCTCTGCTGCGATGGCGGCGAAGCCATCGCTCAGCGGCGTGTGTTTTGCCCATGCAGCCGACTGCGGCATGCCTTCATCCGATGCGCCGAATCAGCCGATGTGTGCTGCTTTTCTGCAGAAAGGTTGCATCGCCCAAGCCGTGCCCGCACGCAACGCGGCGCAACCAAAGCCGCCTGCATGCGCACCTACTGCCGAGCCGAACGCCGGCGTCTGCGCACGCCGTTGCTGCGCCCACCTGGCGAGAGAACGAGAGCCTTGTGCAGATGGTAAAGATCCAGGTCAGTCATGCGTATTTCCTGCGTTACGACCCCAAGCAATGGGAGCGCGGCAAGCCCTATCCACCGTTGGCGACGCTGCAGGTCGCAGCGCTGCTGCGCGAGCGTGGGCATGCAGTAAGCCTGTTCGATGCGATGCTGGCCAACGATGTGGAGGACTACACCGCTGCACTGTGCGCGGCGCAGCCGGATCTGGTGGTGTTCTACGAAGACAACTTCAACTTCCTCACCAAGATGTGCCTGAGCCGGATGCGCGAGGCCGCCTGCCGCATGATCGGGCAGGCCCGCGCCGCCGGCTGCCGCGTGATGGTGGCCGGCTCGGATGCGTCCGACAATCCGGATGCGTTCCTGGCCGCAGGCGCGCATGCGGTGTTGATCGGCGAAGGCATCGCCCCGTTGATCTCTTTGCTCGAGCGCATCGAAGCGAAGCCGGATGTCACCACCGAACACTGGCTGTCGGGGGTTGCGCAAATCGCCACCAGCCAGCCTGCGGCAATGCGCATACATCCCGGCGCGCAACCACCGGACGCACGCCTGAGCGGCCTGCCGGCATGGGACCTGGTCGACATGCCGCGCTACCGGCGCTTCTGGCAACAACGGCATGGCCATTTCAGCTTGAACATGGCCGCCTCGCGCGGTTGCCCGTTCCGTTGCAACTGGTGCGCCAAGCCGATCTGGGGCAATCACTACAAGCGCCGTGGCGCCGAAGAGGTGGCCGCAGAAATGATTCACCTCAAACGCAGTTATCGGCCCGACCATATCTGGATGGCCGACGACATCTTCGGCTTCCATATCGATTGGGTGGAGACCTTTGCGCAGCAACTGAGCGATGCCGATGGCGCGATTCCATTCACCATCCAGACCCGCGCCGACCTTGCCAGCGAACGCATGGCCGCAGCGCTGGCGCGCGCCGGTTGCGTGGAGGCCTGGATCGGTGCGGAAAGCGGCAGCCAGCGCATTCTGGACAAGATGACCAAGGGCACCCGGGTCGGCGAGGTCATCGCCGCGCGTGAGCGCCTGGGGACGCAGGGCATCCGCGTGGGCTTCTTCATCCAGCTGGGCTATCTGGGCGAGGAACTCGAGGACATCCTGGCCACGCGCGCACTGGTGACGCAGGCCAATCCGGACATCGTCGGCGTCAGTGTGTCGTATCCCCTGCCCGGCACCAAGTTCTACGAAGAAGTGAAGAATCAGCTGGGCAGCAAGACGCATTGGCAGGATAGCGACGACCTGGCGATGATGTTCCGTGGCGCGTACGACTCCGAGTTCTATCGCGCCGTCCGCGATCTGCTGCACACGCAGGTCGATCTGCAACAGGCGCGTGCTGCGATGACGGCCGATGCGTTCGCGCAGGCATCGGACCAACTGGAAGCACGCTGGTCTGCCTTGATCGCCAGTGAAACCCGGCACCGCAGCGAGCCGATGCCCCCCAGTGCTGCACGTCAGCCACGGCAACTGAGCACCGTCCTGGTGGGCTAGTGCTCGATCGTTCCCACACCGTCCCTTCGACACCTTGCCTGACCGGACCCACGCGCATGCAGCCTTCCCTTCGCACCATCAAGCACCGCCTGCAGACGGCGACCGAACGGCTGGCTCTGGAACTGGCCCAGCCGGGCGATGCATTGCCGCAGTGGGACCGGCTGCAGTGGCAGCTGGCGGCCGCGGCGGCGGCCGCGCACGGCGTTTCGCCATTGTTGCAGCGCCGCTCGTTGTGGAAGAACGCCGAATGGAATGCCTTCCTGGGCGAACAGCGCAACCATGTCGAAGACCGCCATCGGCGTATCGCGCTGCTGCTGACACATATCGATGCCGCTGCGCGCAGTGCCGGCGTCGCGCTGGTGGGATTGAAAGGGACCGCATTGCATCGGCTGGGTGTGTATCTGCCTGGCGATCGGCCAATGGCCGATATCGATCTGCTGGTGGAACCCGACGACGCGCCTGCAGCGGCGGCGCTGTTGTGCGCACTGGGCTATGTCGCCTCCTTCGAGCAGTGGAAGCACCAGGTATTCAAGCCGCAGCAGGGCAAGGCGGTGGCCGGGCTGGGCGAACACCGCGATGCGCCGATCAATATCGAGCTGCACACGCGCATCCAGGAACGTCTGCCGGTGAGCAGCGTGGAGATCACTGCACGCATCCGGCCGGAGCGCCCACAACCGGGCTTGAACCCTTACCCATCGATCGGCGCGTTGATGTGTCATTTGCTGCTGCATGCGGCCGGCGGCATCTGCCACCGCACCATTCGCCTGATGCATCTGCATGATCTTGCCTTGCTGGCAACGCGCATGGGCCCGCGCGATTGGGAGCAATTGTGGGAAGACAGCGCCATGCCGCCATGGTGGGCGTTGCCGCCACTGCTGTTGCTGCAGCGCTATTACCGCGCCGTGGTGCCGGCCGCCGTGATGGCGCGCCTGCAGGCTGATTGTCCTGCGCTGCTGCGCATGCGTGCAGCCAGGCAAACGCTCACCGCCGCATCGTGCTCGAACCTGTGGTTATCGGCGCTGCCTGGCATCGAATGGTCGCGCTCGTTAAACGAAGCGCGACAGTATCTGCACAGCCGTGTGGTGCCTTCGGCAGAAAGCCGCAAGGAGCGCGCGGACATGCTGCAGACCCAGTTATGGCTGCAGGATCAGCCGTGGGTGCGCCACACCCAGGCGCGCCGCCTGGTGACGCGCCTGACCAGGCCGGTGCCGCGCACGGACATGTTGTACGTGGTGCGTGCGGCACTGGATGGCTATCTGCAGCCGGCGTGAGCCAGCACGTGAGGGTTCCGCAGGCGCCATCCGCAGCCTTCAAACGGTGAGTGCAAGGGCGCTGCGAACAACTCGCTGCGTTGCCACGCGCGTCAGCGCACTCGGCGCATTGGTCGCTGATCGCACAACTGGCGATACGACTGCTCGAACAGGCGCGTGGTCAGTGCAGCATCTTCGCGGACGGCGCGGCACTGCGCCGCCCAGGCAAGACGCAAGCGCAGTTCGTCGTCGCCGAGGACCTGGCGGATGGCCTCTGCCATTCCGGCCCAGTCGCCCGGCGGCACCGCCAATGCGCAGACAGGGGCCCACTCGACCAGATGCCCGACCGCAGTTCCCACCGTAGGAACCCCTGCAACGGCAGCTTCCAGCAGCACGAGCGGCCCGGCTTCGTGCAGCGAGGACAGCACCAGCAGATCGGCCGACAGCATGATCGGACGCAATTCGCGCTGGGTCTTGAAACCGAGAAAACGCACCTGCTGCTGCAAGCCGAGCTGCTGCACCAGGCGCTGCATGGCACCGCCCAGCGTGTCGACGCCCACCATGTCCAGGGTGAAGGCAACGCCGGCGCGCTTGAGTGCGGCCATTGCCTGCAACAAGGTGGTCTGATCCTTGACCGGATTGAGGCTTGCCACATGCAGCAGGCGCGCGGTCGGCCCGGTGCGGGCGCGCGGCGCTGCAGGCGGCCAGGCGCGCAGATCCACGCCTAGCGGCACGCGTTGCGCAGCGATGCCCAGCGCCTGCAGCGAATCGATAATGGGCGCGCTGGCAGCCGTTACCTGATCGGCAAGCCGCAGGATCACCGCCTCGCGCAGACGCCCGCGCCATTTGCGGCGGCCGCCATAATCGATGCGATGCAAGGCGACCAGCTCGCCGCCGGCGATATGCACCATGCTGGGACGGCGCAACAGCGTGGCGGCGATCACCGCGATCAAACTGCAATAGCCGGAAAAAATCGCCTGAATCACAGCGAACGGTGCGCGCCTGTGCTCATCGCAGATGGCGGCGATGGCGCGCAGCCGCGTGCGACGCGCGCCGATGTTATGCACCGTGGCACCGCGCAGGCGCCAGATGCCTGGTTGCGGCTCTTGATGCAGCACGAACACGTGCACCTCATGGTTGCGTGCCAGCCACTCGATCAAGGTCAGGAATACCGGAATCACCCGGACTTCCCCGCTACGATCCACACCACCTGGCACCACCAATGCCAGCTTCATGCGGTGCGCTCCGGCGGGGTCGTGCGAAGTTGCGTATAAGCCTGCGCCCAGCGCCGGCCCACTGCGGCAAACGACAGGCGCGCCTCGAAATGGGCACGCACCTGTGCCCGCGAGGGACGTTGCCGGCTGACGCGCAACAACAGTTCCGACAATGCCGATGCATCGCCGACCGGCCACAACTGGCCCACTGCGCCGTCATCGCTGAGCGCACGAAACGACGGAATGGCCGTCAGCAGCGGCAGGCAGCCGCAGGCATAGGCTTCCAGTGCGGCATAACCGCAACTTTCTGCATGGCTGGCAGAAACGAAGACGTCCGCCGCACGCAGCAGCTCCTGCACGCGTGCGTGCCCGACCTTGCCGAGCAAGTGCACGCATCTGGCCAGCTGCGGGTCGGCGCGCAAGCGCTGCTGCACCTGCGCCATCAGTGGCGCCTGATCGAACACGCACCATAACCGCAGACCGGGCAACAGACGCGCAGCGGTGGCCACCGCATCGAGCACACAGAGCGGGTCCTTGGCTGGACTGAAATGGCCGATCCATACCACGCAGGGGTCGCCGTGCACGCGGGTCTGCTCGCGTGCCTGCAATCGGTCGCCAGGGGTGAAGCGGCTGCTGGATTCGGGGATGGCAAACAGCTGCGTGCTGCGGCCAAACAGGCGCGCGCGCACGAACGGCTGCGCCAGTTCCAACGAGGTGAAGGCGATGCCGGCTGCGGCGGCGTAGCGTGCGCGCCACAGGCTTCTGGCCCACCAGCGTGGCGGCCGGTTGGCATGATCCTGCAGCAGGATCGGCAGCTGCGGCAACAGGCGCGCCAGACGCCGCGCGTCGCCGGCGAATTCCAGACCATGCACATGCAGCACATCGACATCGATCTCGTGCAGCAATGCGGCAAGCGCACGGGCACGGACTGCGCTGCCACGCTGGTGCAGATCGGCGAAGCGATAGTCCACGCACTGGCGGCGTAGCCGGGTATTCAAGGCGGAGGCCTGGATCACCGACACCTGCACGCCAGCACTGGCGACAGCTTCGGCGATGTCTGCCAACGTTGGCCAATGCGCGAACACCTGCTCCACGCTCAGGCCATCGGGCGTGGGAACCAGATTCAGGTGTGCGACGTGCAGGCTCATAGGGCCGGCAGCGCCTGGATGGCGATCGACGCAACGTCGCTGCCGTGTGCCGCTGCGACCGCAGCGTGCCACTGACCGGCAGCGCCCAACGCACAGACAGCCGCTGCGGTGTGCAGGATCTTGCTCACGCGATCCGTCGCAGCCGTAGCACCAGCGCAACCGGCACCTGCAACGCCATCTGGTCGAAACGCGCGCCGGCCGGGATATCCGCAGGGTCCAGCATCGGCTCGGACACGGCTTGGATCGCGAACCCGAGTGCGGTGCATGCCGAATGCCAGTGGCTATAGAGATGCTGGGTGTGGCGGACCGCGTAGTGCTGCCCATCGGCCTTGAAGTCGCGCCGCCAGCCCAATGCGTGGCCGATCGGGTGGACGTCGCTGCACAGCACGATGCCGCCCACGCGGGTGACGCGATGCAGTTCTTCCAGCGCCGGCCACAGCTGTTGCAGGTGCCCCAGCACCAGACCGCACACGCTCAGGTCGGTCACCGTATCGGCCAACGGCAAATGATCCAGGCTGCCTTGTTGCAAAACGATGCGTGCGGCCGGCCAGTCCCGTGCGAGCTCGGCACCGGCACGGTGCAGCATCTGCGGCGACAGGTCGACACCGGTCACTTGCCGGGCGCCACGGCGCAGTGCGTGCAGCATGTAGCGGCCGCTGCCGCAGCCGGCGTCCAGCACGTGCTGGCCCTGCAGGCTGGACGGCATCAATGCGAGCATGGCGCGCTCTTCGGCCAGCATCACCGGGTTGTGCGCGTGCGGTGGATACGCCTGCGCCCACAGTGCGTACGCAGCAGCGGGCTCGAGCACCGGCACTGCGCTCATGAAAGCGCTCCGTTGGCAGCGAGCGCGTGGGTAACCTGCGCGGTGTCCTGCGCCGGCCGCTCCTGCGTTAAAAGCTCAAGACCGGGTTCGAGCGCCAGCACCGCCGGGTCGGCCAGCGTGGCATCGAGCAATTTGGGGCGTCCGTCCAGCAACACCGGCACGGTCCGGATGCCGGCCGCGTCGAACCACGGCGCAAAATCCGGATCGGCAACGCGCGGCTTGCCATCGCGAATCACCGCACGCAAGTCGCTGCGCGTGCAACCGATGATGCTGCTGGCAGGCTCGCCGCCGCGGTCGCGCACGATCAACACATCTGCATTGGCTCCAGGCGCGATACGCCCACGCGTTGCCATGCGCAGGATACGCGCGCAGTCACTGGTGACCATGCCAAGCAGTTGGTCCGGTGCCAGTCCGCTCTGGCTGGCGATCTGCAGTTCTTCCAACAGGTCGCGCGCGCCGCTGATGCGCGAATCGTTGCCCAGCGCCAGCCGGCCGGCCATGCACAAACGCCACGGATCGAGCGTGCGCCCGAGCAGCGCCTGATTGCTGGACGGACACCACACCACGGCTGCGCCACGCGCGATCACCCGCTCGACATCCTGCTCACCCATGCCTACGCCGTGGATCAACACCGTGTTGGCGGCCAGGCAGCCGAGCCGGTCGAGTTCATCGAGCTCGGCACGCGCCACCGCATCGGTGCCTTCGGCCAGATGGATCATCCAGGGATGCGCTGCCGGGGTTGCGGCAAAGCTGCCTTGTACGGGCGGGCCGTAGCCCGCCCACCCCAACGCGTAGCTCCAGCCGAAGTCGCGCAGCAGGCTCACCGGGAAATTCGCTTCGTCCAGCGCGGCGTGCCACGGGTCGTGCTGGGCCACGCAGGTGACGCCGGCCAACAGGTTCTTCAAACCGCCATGGCGCAGCCGTACCGCCTTGGGCACGCGTAGTGCGGCGGCGACGTCCGGGTGATGAAAATGCGCCTGAAATGCCTCGATCCATGCGTAGCTATTGCGAAACGGTGCGGCCTGCGGCAGCGGCGGCACGCAGTTGACCTGCAGGTGCTCGTGCGCATTGATCAGGCCCGGCGCCAGCACATGCCCTTGCAGATCCAGGCGCACGGTGCCGGTGCCGAGCGTGCCGCCGAAGCGCCCCGCGCGGATCGCTACCGCGGCACGCGACGGACCGGCCTGGGTGATCGCACGTGCGCCTTGCAGGCAGACATCGGCCATGGCCATCGACCGCTCCACTCAGCGCTTGCGCATTACGATCAGAAAGTGATCGCCCATGTCGCGCAGCAGCGGCAACCCGCCCCAGCGGTCGTCACAGCGGCCCAGGCGCTCGGACAGGCGTGGATTGCGTTCGCAAAACTCCACCAGATACGGCGGCGGCAGGAACAGGCTCAGGGCGCGGTAGCTGTCCAGCACGAAATGCGTCTGGAATGCGCGGTAGAACTCGCGCGGCAGGTGGTACCAGGTCCAGATGGTGTGGCCGTTCATGCCCACCGCGATCGCCCCTTTGGCGGCACGCACCGCCGCGCGTCTGAAGCGCCCGCGCAAGGCGTAATGACCGATTTCCCACGGACAGATCCGCCCGATTACCGAAAACACCAGGCAGCCGTCCGGGCGCAGCAGGCGCGCGCATTGCGCGGCGACGGCCGGCAGATCCGGCGCGCAATTGAGCGGGCCGAAGTTGGAGTACATGCCATCGAAGCTGCCTTCCAGCCGATCGAGTTGCTGGATGCCGACATGCGCGGTAGCGAGGCGTTCTTGCAGACCGTGCGTGGCAGCACGCTGGCGGGTGCGCTCGACCATTGCCGGCGACCAGTCGGTCGCCAGCACGGAATATCCGCGGCGCGCGAATTCGCCAGCATCCAGGCCGGTACCGCAGCCCAGATCGACCAGCCGCGACCCTACCGGCAACTCGCTCGCCACCGTGTCCCACAGCGTGGTGCGCATGCGCTGGATCAGCGCGTTGTTGCCGCGGGGACCATCGTAGTCGGGAGCAACGCTGTCGAACGCACGTTGCGTTTCCAGTAGCTGCTCCGGCGCGACCGTGCCGCCCCGGGCCGCATGCTCACTGATTGACGACATGCGCAGCCTCCCGGACCCGTCCTGTTGTTTTCACCACGCTCTCCGGTCGCAACGCCACCAGTGCGGCATCGCTTGATAGACCCGTGAGTGCGCGGTGTTGCCAGTTTGGTTGCAGCGTGGCGACCGCCGGTCGCGCTGGCTCAGGCGATCACACCCAACAGGCAGGCATTGGCTCAACGCGCCGCATGCGATGTGCGCCCCGACGTTCGCTCTCGTATCGCCTGGGGCCTGCTGCTTGCGCAAACTCAATCCCCCCTGCATGCGCCGCTACCCACTGCAGCCCTCATGCGCCAGCGTGTGCAGGAGCCCGCGCACGACGACGTATCGCATTGCGTAGCACCGCGACCAGCACGCCCAGTCCCGCCCCGGCCAGCAGGCCCCCCGCCCAGGCGGTGACCGCATTTGGAAAGGCCTGGCGGTCGGGCACATACAGCGGCCACGCCAGCGAGGTCTGGTAGGTGTAGCGCCTGGTGAGGCGGGCAACAAGATCGTCGCGCTCGCTCTTCAAGGCGCGAATCGTGGTGTTGCTGTCGGTGAGCAACACGCCCGCCAGTACCTGCGTTGGCGTGGCCGAAGACGCCCCCTGCCCGGCCTGCCACTGCCGCTGTAACTGCTCGCGGTTGGTGGTGGCCGCGCGCAGATCCTCGCTCAAGCCTTGCAGGCGGGCGCGCGCAAGATCGAGCGCAGCTGCGTGGGTGTCGCCGTGCAGCATCTGCAGTTGGCTCACGGTGGCCATGGCCAGCGTGCGCGCCTGCTGCGCCGATTCCGCGCGGATCGTCACACCGATCAGATTGGCGTACGGGTCGGGATCCGGCTTCAGGCTGCCGCGATACAGCTGCGCGGCGCGGCTATCGAGCGGCACCTGCGCCCGACGCAACACCGCATCCTGAAACAGCCGCGTTTTCATGCGATCGATCACCCGCTGGAACGGTTCGACCTTGGGGTCGCGGCCAGCAGGGGTCGGGCCGATTTCGCCAACCTGGATCCACGCGGTGGCCTCCCATTGCGGTCTGGCCAGGCGTGTAAAAGCGAAGGTCAGGCCCAGCACCACCACCAGCGCTGCCACTGCCCAGCGCCATTCCCGGCGCAGGATACGCCACAGGTCGATCAGATAGATTTCGTCGTGTTGATGCATGGGCGCGGCTCTGCAACGGGGGCGATAAGGGGCGTGCTGCACGCTCACGCGGCAGACGGATGTGGGGACAGCCGGTTGGGCAACAGCACCGTGCAGGCATGCAGCACCAGGCACAGCGCGATGAAGCCGAAGTTGGTCCAGGTGAACGCCTGTGGCGCGAACGGCGACATCAGGCAGGCATAGGCGATGCGCAGGAAGATCAGCACATGAAAGATCGACAGCGAGCCATTGAGCCGCCGTACGCTCCACACCAACCCGGCATACAAGGCCAACATCGCAAGCAGGGCACCGGCAGCGCCCCACGCCATCAAGAACGGAAAGAACTCGGTGCCCACATTGATGTTGGGCGCATCCAGCGGAATGCTGGTGCCGGCGGTGGCAATCGAACCAGTGAACGGCACCAGTTGATTGACCAGGAAGCTGGCGTTGACGTAGCCCTTGGCCAGCATCGCCCCGAAGTTATACGGCCCGGCGCTGATGTAGAGCAGCAACCATTGCACGCCCTGCGGCATGGCACGGTAGAACGCGCTGAACGGCAACGCCACGGTGGCCAGGGAACCGGAGCGCAACGCGCCAAGGATCGAAAACACGCCACCGCCGGCCATCACGAGCAGGCCAATGGTCTTCCACGGCAGCCGACGCGCCGGGTCGCGCCGCAACAGCATGACCAGCACGAACGAGAACAAGCCGGCGAAGATGCGGTTGCGATCGATCACCACGATCGGGAACACCAATCCCAACGTCAGCATCGCCGCACGCAACCCACGATGGCGCACGCACAGCAGGGCGATCGGCGGCAGGATCCAGCACATATTGGAGATGTGCCGCACATGCGCACGCAGCGGGCTCAAGGTAGCGTACGAGGTGGGATCGCTGAACAACGGAATCGGAAACAGCACCACATCGGCGATGCAGAACATCGTCACCGTCGCGGCCAGTCCCATCGCCAGAAAGGCATCGCGGGTACCGGGGTAACGGTAGTGGCGAAAGCGCTCGACCGACGGCACCTGTGTGCGTAGCAGCGCGTCGAGCGCGAAGGTGGCCGCTGCCGCAAGCGCCAGCAGCACGATGCCTTTCAGGTAGGCGTGGGGTAGCGCATAGGTCAGCCACGTCAACGCGCAGCTAAGCAACATGGGCAATGCCAGATAGGTCGCCGGACGGCGCAACAGCATGCTCATGCAGGCTCGGCCCCGCGCGCGACGCGTTTTGGACGCCATCTGGCAGGCAGCGACAAGCATGCGTAGACCACGAGATGCACGGCCACCCGGTGCGGCCGGCGCCGCAGAAATTCCACCTTGGCAGCGATGTAATGCGCCTGCGCATGCAGCAGCGTGCGATCGGGCTCATCGAACAACGGTGCGCAGCGCAATGCCACGTGCCGCGACTCGCGCAGGTTGGCGATGCGCGCCGGCACATTCGCGGTCTTGCTGAGGTTGTTGCCATGCAAGCGATAGGCGCATACCGGCAAATCGATGAAACCCAGCGCATTTCCCGCAACCAGGCGCAGGAAGAAATCCCAGTCTTCGATTCGTAGCGACTCGTCCCACCCCCTGCACGCGCGCAAAGCGCTGCGCCGTAGCAGTGCCACGGCGCCACTGACTGCCCACTGCCGTATCACTGCACGCCGGATGCCGGATTCGGAGCGATACAGATCCTTGTCAACCCGGTGCAGATCGCGCATGGCGCTGCCATGCAGCAACTGGCCATGCGCATCGACCACGCAGGCATCGCCGATCACCGCAAGTTTTTGCGGATGTCCGCGCAGATAGCGCACCTGCGCATCCAGCCCGCCGGGCAACAAATAGTCGTCGCTTGCGCCAAGCCGTAGATATTCTCCCCGCGCACGCAATGCCAGCTCGTTGAGCGTGGCGGCCAGTCCCCGATTCTCGCGTTGCACGAAGTGCACCGGTAGCCGATGCCCATGATCGCTGATCCACTGGCTGATCCTTTCGCCGGTGGCATCGCTGGAGCCATCGTCGATGATCACGATCTCCTTGCATGGATACGGGTCTTCCAGGACGCTATCCAGGCAACGCTGCACGAAGCGCGCATGGTTGAACGCCGGAATCAGCACCGACACCAGCGGCCAGCGTGCATGTGCCTGATCGTTCATGCCGCCCGTTCCAGATAGCGCCGCACCACCACGATGTTGAACAACAGATACAGCACGTAGTTGGCGGCAAAGGCATGCATCGCGCCGATCAGCCCGAACCGCGCGGTGAACACGTACACCAGCGCCAGATAGCTCGCTGCGAACACGCATTCGGAGATCACGAACAGCCGTGTCATCGCCTTGGCGAGCATCACGTATGACAGGATGAACGCCGCGATCTTGATCACGTCTCCCAGCAGCTGTGGGCCATACAAGGGCGCCGCAGCGGAAAATTGGGGATCGAACAGGAGCCAGGTCACCCAATCGCGGCATACATAGACGCCCAGCGCCGCCACGATCACCGCCGGCATGACGTGGCGATACGCGCTGCGCAGCTCGCTGCCCAGCCCCGAAGCGCCTTGCAGCGACGCAAGCTTGGGCAGGTAGTACACGTTGATGGCGGTGGTGAAGAACAGCAGATAGGCATCGGAGACCCGGCTTACCGCCTGCCAGTAGCCCACTTGCTCCCAGCCGAACCGCAGCGCCAGATGATTGCGCACCACGATGGTCACCAGCTGCGGCATCAGTGTCGAGGTGAGCGTCATCAGCGAAAATGCCGCCAGCCGACGGGTCATCTGCGCGTCAAAGCGCATCCGCCACATTGCGGGCTGAAAATAGGGGCTACGCCGCAGCGCCGGGACCGCCGCCAGCAGCCACAGGACCTGCCCCAGGACCAGCGCCAGCAGCGCCCCATGTAATTGCGCCCGGCTGGAGAGCCACGCCACCAAGGCAACGCTCAGCACGGCGCCTGTCACGTGCACGAAGGCGAGCCGTCGCACATCCATGAAGCCGTTGATCAGCGCCAGTATGTAATTGAGCAGTGCGATTCCCAGCTGCGCGATCGCCAGCACGCAGATCAGCGGGCGATAGCTCGCATCGCCCAACAGGCGCTCGGCAATCGCTCCACTGAACACCATCGCCAGCAGCGCGATCACGCAGGCCGCGCAGAATGCGTACCACAGCGCCGCACTCAGCAGGCGCGCCAATGCGGGGGCGTCGTTGCGGTACTGCGCCACATACCTGACGATGCCGGCACTGATGCCGCCACCGGCCAATACCGCCAGCACCGACATCAGGTTGAGGAACTGGCCAAGCCGCCCCACGCCCTGCGGCCCGGCATAGACGGCGACCAGCTTGACCACCACCAATGCCGCCAGCAGTTTGGCCAGCGTCGCAACGCCGGTGTAGGCGCTGCTGCGCACGAGATTCATGTGTTGCTGCCGAACGATTGACAGGACGCGATCACATGCGCAACTGCTGCATCGTCCAGCGCCGGCCCCATCGGCAGGCTCAGTACTTCCCGATGCAGCTGTTCGCTCAGCGGCAGGCAGGCCTCGCCCAAAGTGGCGTATGCCGGCTGCCGGTGCGGCGGCACCGGGTAATGAATCTGCGTGTGGATGCCCTGCCGCAACAGATGTGCCTGCAGGGCATCGCGCTGCAGGCTGCGTACCACGAACAGATGCCAGACGTGCTGTTGCTCGGCCACCGGCGCGGGCAGCACGATCAGCGGGTTGCAGATACCGTGCAGATACCGCCGTGCCACTGCACGCCGCAACGCGATCTCGTCCTCCAGATAGCCCAGCTTGACGCGCAGGAACGCAGCCTGCATTTCATCCAGACGCGAGTTCCCCCCCTGGCAGAGATGGTGATACTTCACTTCCGAGCCGTAGTTACGCAGCGCGCGAATGCGCTCGGCCAGACATGCATCCGACGTCGTGACTGCGCCGCCATCGCCCAATGCACCCAGGTTCTTGGTCGGGAAGAAACTAAAGGCCGCCGCATCGCCGAAGGCACCGGCGCGCTGCCCCTGTGCGCTTGCCCCATGCGCTTGCGCGGCATCCTCGATCAGCAGCAGGCCGTAGCGATGGGCCAGGGTCTGCAGGGCCTGCATCTGGGCCAATTGCCCATACAGGTGCACTGCCATGATGGCGCGTGTGCGTGGCCCGATCGCCTTTTCCACCCTTGACGGGTCAATGTTGAAAGTGACCGGGTCCGGCTCGACCGGCACCAGCACCAGATGGTTCTGGCTGATCGCCAGAAACGTCGCGATGAAGGTGTTGGCCGGCACGATGATTTCGTCGCCTTCGCGCAACACCCCCAGCTCACGGTAGCCGCGCAGGATCAACCCCAGCGCATCCAGCCCATTGCCCACGCCGACCGCATGCGTGGTGCCGCAATAACTGGCGAACTCTTCTTCGAAGGCGGCCAGCTCTTGACCGAGCACATACCAGCCGGCATCGATCACACGTGCCGCTGCGGTTTTTAGCTCATCCGCATAGCGCGCATTGACTGCACGCAAATCCAGGAAAGGTACATCCATTACATCAACCATCGATAAACATCCTGTACCACGGCGCGCGCGCCGAAGCGTTCCTTTTGTTCCACCAGGCCTTCGTTGAGTACCTGCCCGCCCTGTTCGGTGGAGATGCCGAAGCTGAAATACTCGCGCTGCGCATAGACATCGGTGATGAGCTCGGCCAGCAGCAGGCTCAACGCATCCAACTGGCGGCCCTGCTCGGAGACCGCCAGGTATTGGGTATGCACACAGCGGCCAAAGTCGAAGACCAACGCGGCGGCGACCAATTGCCCGTCAGCGCGCGCTTCATGCAACACGATCTGCTGCGCAAACCGGCGTTGCAGCAGTGCAAGCTCATCCAGCCGATGCGTCGGTGCCACGCCATGCCGCTGCAGGACCTGGGTCAGCAGCGCATGAAATCCATCGAGCTGGGTCCCGCGCCGGATCTGTACCCCGGCCTTGCGCGCCTTGGCAATGGAACGCCGCCGCTCGGCGCTGAATGCAGGCCGCTCGCGTAGCGCAATCACCGACGACAAATCGCGCCGGCAGAGCTGCGCGCCAAGCCGATGCAGTGCGTACAGCTCTTCTTCGGCCGGGTACGCATGAAAGATATGCGGCACCGGCTTGTAGATGATCTCGCGCACGCCAAGCGCGCGGTAGTGCGCGGCAATCTGCTCGAACACCTGCAAGGCGGCGCCGGCACGCAGCGCCATCGACGACAGCAGCCCGGCATAGGTGAGCCCGGCGTGGCTGCTGACGCAGCTGCCCTGCACATTCGCCGGGAGCACCGCCACGACCGCGTCCTCACGTTGGACCACCAAGGACGCATCCACAAAGCGCTCGGCGTGATAGTCCATATAGTCACGCCGATGCAGCAGATTGCCATTGCGCGACGCCACCACCAGGGCATCCCACGCAGGCGCATCGGCCGGCACGTAGGACCTAACCGAAAACATGACAGCCCTGTAACGCAACCGGCAACGCCGCCTCTGCCAGACCGAAGCCCGCCTGCCCCATCGCGTTGCCGTTGTAGAACATCAACACACGCTCGCCGTGCTGGATCAAGGCGGGGTAGCACAGCGTTTGCGCATCCCAGCCGTCATCGGATAACGCAAGCCCCAACTGACGGTCGTCGCGTTCCCAGTGCACCCCATCGCCACTGAAGGCGATGCCGGGAAAGTAGCCGCCCTGGAGGTCGCCACGGGTGAAATACATCAGATAGCGCTCGCCGAACCGGTACACGCGCGGACGCCCGATGCGGTATTCGTCGCCGTGTGGACGCAGGCACACAGCATCGTCGGTAGGAATGCAACGCAGGTCGTCGGTCTGGGCGTAGCGGATGTGGTAACGCGGATACGGCTGGCCGCCAATCGTTTCCCAATCATCGCCCACCGCGTACCAGAGCCTCCAGCGGCCCTGTTCGTAGCGTGCCGAATGCACCGCGGCAATCGTGCTGCGCCCCGGTGCGCGATCCAGCAGCGGCGTTTCCTGCCGACGCTGGAAGCGCTCGCCACCATCGTGGGAGACCGCCAGGCCGGTGAAGGCGAGGAACTTGGCCTTGGCCACACGCTGGAAGCCGACATAGAACAGGTACAGCCCATCCGGCCCGGCCACCACATCGCCCAGGATCATGCCGTTGTCGTCGAAACAACCGTCACGGCCAATGTCGAGCACCGGATGCTTGCTGACGCCGACGATCTGCGTTGGCGCATCGGCGCGCACATCCACGTATCCGATCCGGCTCACGCCCTGCGCATCGCGAAAGCCGGCGTACACCCGCAGCACCTGAGCAGACAGGCGATGCGGTGTTGGCGTCAGCGCGGCATGGTTCATCCAGCCGCCCACCCCGTGGCGCGCGACGTCGAACACCAGTCCGCGTTTGTTCCAGGCAAGCACCGCTCAGAGCTCCACATCGAAGCTGGATCTGCCCGCCACCGGGCGCGCCGGCGAGCCCACGTACACACGCCCGGCTTCGGTATGTCGCGTCACCAGCGCGCCGGCGCCGATGATGTTGTCTGCGGCGATGCGCATCTTGTCGCTGAGCGTGGCGTTGACGCCGATAAAGCTGCCCTGCCCGATCTGGCAATAGCCGGAAATCACCGCATGCGAGGCGATGAACACATGATCCTGCACCACCGTGCGGTGGCCGATATGGTTACCGCTCCACAACACGCAGTTGTCGCCGATGCGGGTGAATGGCTGCACGACGTTGCCCTCGAAGATGAAGCAGTTGGCGCCGATCTGCGCGTTATGCCAGACGAAGGCGCGTGAGCTCACATACGTCGCGCAGCGATAGCCGCGCCGCACCAGATCCTGGAAAAAGCGCGTGCGCAGGCGATTGAGTTGCGTTGCAGGAATCGCCACGAACACCGCGTAGTCTTGCGGCGGATAGCATTGCTCGAGTTCTTCGTAGGCCACCACCGGCAACCCGGCCACTGTGGGCTGCAGCAGAAAAGCGCGCTCTACACTGAAGGCCGCCACCGTGTAGTGGCTGTCGTGCTGGAAGTACTCGCAGGCGATCTGCGCGAACTCGCCCGCGCCGACAATCACCAGTTGCCTCGGTGCGCTCATGCTTCCAGCCTGCGCGCTTGCAGCGCAGTGCCATTGCGCACTTCGCTCACGAACTGGTCGTAGTCCAGGATGTAATCGCCAGGGTCGTAAAGCTGGTCGGCCAGCACCATCAGCACGCAGTCGGCACTGAAGCGGTACAGGTCGCGCCACACCATGCGGCCGAGCAGCAGGCCTTGCGATGGGTCGTCCAGCACGACTTCGCTGGGGCCATTGCCGTTGCCTTCGTCGAGCAGAATCGTCACCGAGCCATGCAAGGCCACTGCAAATTGATTGAGCTGGCGGTGCGCGTGCTGGCCACGATGCACGTCGTGGCGCGTGCCGAACAGGTAATACACACGGCGGATCTCGAACGGAACATTGCGCTGCTGCTCCAATGAAATGAGCAGGCCGCGATCGTCACCGTGGGTATGCAACTGGATGCGTTCGATAGCCATGATCGGAAAGGCGTAACCGCCGACTGCACGTAGTGCGACATGCCTGAGTGCGCCGGGTTGCGCGAAAGGTTGCGCGCGCTCGCGGCCCTGCGAAGCGCCGTGCGCGCAAGCGCAACCGATCGTGTCGCAGCGCTTCGATATGCAGCACGTGCGAACCAGGTGCCGCAACGACGCAACCTTTTTCCGACATCGCCGCACCCATCGGTGCACGTTCACCTGGCCGCCGTTGGGCCTGCGTGGGGAGCCAGGCCTGGCCGCGCGGCGCGCAGCCGGAACCAACGACCACCACCGGAAGACAGATCAGATGCGCTCCTCCCCCCCGGCGCCCGCCAGCGCTCCCGTCAACGGCACAGACGCGGTGCCCCCGGCAGAACGGGCGCCCGCAGCCGCGCACGTGCCGCCCTTGCCCAAGGCGATGCGCGTGCTGCACTGGCTTACCGTGCTGTGCCTGACCATGGCCGCCACGCTGATCCTGCTGCGCGCCGAACTGGATGGCCGCGCACTGCGTCAGTGGCTGCTGGAAGGCCACCGCCACTTTGGCTTGCTGGTGCTGGCGCTGTTTGCGTTACGCATCGGGTTGCGCCTGCGGTTGCGCAGATTGCCGCCCGGCCCGCCCGCATCGCTGCCGATGCGCCTGGCCGCTGGCGCCACGCATGTGGCGATGTACGGCCTGATGCTCGCGCTGCCATTGCTGGGCTGGTCGCTGAGCAGCGCCTACGGCAAGCAGGTGTATTTCTTCGGCATCCCCTTGCCCGCGCTGGTCGCACCGGACGGCGACCTCGGCGACACCCTCGGCACCTGGCACTTGAATGCGGCCTGGGCGCTGCTGGCGCTGGTGCTACTGCATCTCGGCGCCGCGCTCTGGCATCACCTGGTGTTGCGTGACGGTCTGCTGCGTCGCGTCTTACCGGGCAAGCAGGCGTGAACCGCCATTTCCAGCCACCTGTGATCCGTTTCTTCCCCCATTCCCGCACCACTGCATCCCGCACCGTCGAACAAGGACTTTCCATGCCCGCTTTCCAGCCCGCCCCGCGTTGCACCGCTACGCGTACTGCCTGCCTGACGTCCTTGTTGTGCGTGTCCGGCCCCTTGTTGCTACTGGCCAGCACGCAGGCGCAGGCGATTCCCTCGTTCGCGCGCCAGACCGGCTCGTCCTGCGCCGATTGCCATGTCGGTTCCTATGGCCCCTCGCTCACGCCCTACGGCATGCGCTTCAAGCTCGGCGGTTTTACCGATACCGATGGCGAGGGCACCAAGATCCCGGTCTCCGGCCAGCTCACCTGGTCGCGCAACAACCCCAGCCGCGGCGACAGCACCTCACGTCTGCGCGAAGCCGATCTGTATCTGGGCGGCCGCCTCAACGACAATATTGGCGGCTATTCGAAGATCCGCTCCAACAACAGCGGCAATGCGACCTTCGATACGCGCCTGGACGATGTCGATCTGCGCTTTGTCGGCAAGCCGTTCCAGATGGCGGGCAAGGACACCATGATCGGTGTCAGCGTCAACAACAACCCGGGCATTTCCGACCCGGTGCACGTGCTGCCGAACGCCTCCACGCTCACCCCTGCCTCCAATGGCGGCGCCTCCACCATGCTCAGCTCCTCGGCGCTGTCCAACCGCGTCATCGGCGCCAGCGTCTACGGCCTGTACGACCGCAATTGGTACGGCGAAGTGGGTAGCTACAGCGCGCTGTCGCCGTCTGCGCAGGACCGCCTCGGCTGGCCGGTCAACGGCGACCCGGGCAAGCTCGGCGACACCGGCTATGCGCGTCTTGCCTACATGAAGGACATGAAGCGCCAGTTCTTCTCGGTGGGCCTGACCGCGCTCACGACGCGCCGCCAGCCGCTGCGCACCGGGCCCAGCGACGACCTCACCGATTTCGGCTACGACCTGACCTACCAATTCCTCGGCACCCGCGAGCACGTGCTGTCGCTGGCCTACGTCAACATCTACGAGCGTCGCAAATACGGCAGCCCGCTGATGTCGACCGACCCGACCATGCCGGCGCTGGACCGGGGCAGCGTGCGCGATCAGACCCTCAGCATGAACTACGCCTTCAGGCAGACCTACGGCGTGCTGGCCGCGCACATGATCAACAGCGGCTCGTTCGATGCGGCGCGCTATTCGCCAGTGGGTATCCCGGACACCACCAGCAATTTGATCCTGCTGTACTGGACCCCGTTCGGCAAGGACGGCACCTATACCTCGATGGCCAATCTGCGCGTGTCCGCCGGCTGGTTCCGTTTCGACAAGTTCAACGGCAGTACCTCCAACGTCTTCCGCGGCCCGCCGATCACCAATCCGCGCGATCTCGACAGCTTCACCCTGTCGGTCAACCTGGCCTTCTGATCCCTCCCGCACCTGTACGGATCCACATGAACTCACCACGCAAACTCTCCGTGTTGTGCGCCCCGTTGGCCGGGCTGATGCTGGCAGGCGCACTGCCCGTGCCCTCGGCCTACGCTGCCGACGGCGCCAACGTCTTCCTCACCGAATGCGGTGAATGCCACAGCGTCAAGCCGGGCAAGAACAAGAAGGGCCCGTCGCTGTTCGGCGTGGCAGGACGCCCTGCCGGTACGGTCGCCGACTTCGGCGGTTATTCCGACGCGCTCAAGAACAGCAAATGGACCTGGACCCCGGCCCAGCTCAAGACCTATCTGTCGCAATCCTCGTCCAAGGCGCTGCCGGGCACCAAGATGAAGTACGACGGCCTGGACGACCCCAAGGAGCTTGACGCACTGATCGCCTACCTCAACACCTTGAAATAGGCGCGGGCTACGCGGCATGGCGCGTCGTCGCCCGAGGGGGCGGACGGATGGCGCGCCAATCGCACCGCGCGTGTGCCCGCGGTCCCGGCCGTCTGTCCTGCGGGCACCACCTGCATCGCGTGCTCCGCCGGTGGCGTGGCTGCATCGGTTACCAACGCGCCCAGCCGTGGCACCCTACCGGTGGCGGCCGCCGCACAGCCAGGTATTGCAGGCGGCCGCCACCGGCCGACCAGGATGGATTCGCGTTGCCCGACGCGGTGCCTTCGCGTATCCGGACGCAATCGCCGCCGCTGCGGTGGTCTCGTCCGCCGACCTGGGGCACCATCGCGTCCCTGTTTGACACACCGCCCCACGCCATTGCCCACCGTTCCAGCTTCCAAGCCGCTCCCCTCCCGACCGCGACGGCACTGCGCCCGCGCGGGCTTCTGCGTGGGCGCACTGTCGGACAGTGCCGCACGCCGCCAGCTTTGCGAAGCACGACCGGCCGTGTCCGCCCAGCAACCATGCCAACCGCGGGTGCGTCGCCAACCACACCGGCACCGCACGCTGCTGCAGGGGCTGCTGCTCACGCTGGCAGCCGGCGCCTGCGGCAGCGCCTTGGCCAAGGACTTCGGCGGCGCCGTGGCGCTGACCTCCAGCCTGATCGACCGCGGCATCTCGATCGCGCCCAACAAGGTCACCGTGCAGGCCGCCGGTTACTGGCTGCCCGCTCCCGGCTGGTCGGTTTCCACCTCGGTGGCGCTGCAGTCCCCCGCCTGGAGCGATCCGGTCGCGGTCACCGCACAGCTCGGGCGCGCCTGGATGCTGGACGACCGCTGGCAGATGCAGGCCAGCCTGCTCTACTACGGCTACCCGACCGACCGCGCCACGCGCACCTTCGACCGCCAGGAAGCCAGCCTGGCCTGGTCCTACCGCGACCTGCTGACGTTTTCGCTGTCCACCTTCAATTTCCCGCGGGCCGACCGGTCGCCGTGGAACGTGGCGTTCGACATCACCGCCAACGTCCCGCTGCGCCACGATGTCAGCCTGTCGCTCGGTGCCGGCTCGTCGCGCTTTCCGGCCATGGCCTACGGTGCAGCGCGCTCCGGCCGCTATCAGTACGGCCAGGTGGGCCTGAAGTGGAACCGCGCCGGATGGACACTGAAAGCCGAGCGCATCCTCACCAGCGGCAACACCCCGCGCATGCAGGGCGGCCCCGGCGACATGCCGTGGCTGGGCACGGTCGCCAGAACCTTCTGATCCATACGCAACCTTTTGCCTGCCTGCGCGCACTGACGTGGGTTACCTGCCATGCCTGCACCGATGAATGACACCGACACCCTGGGCGATGCCACCGACCGCATGCTGTTGCGCCGCATGGCCGGGGGCGATCGCGACGCGCTGGCCAGCATGTACCACAGCTATCACGGCCGGCTGTGCCGCTTCCTGTCGCGGCTGACCCGCCGCCCGGACATCATCGAAGAGGCCATCAACGATTGCTTCTGGATCGCCTGGCAAAAGGCCGGCGACTTCCGCGGCGACTCGCAGGTGTCCACCTGGATCATGGGCATCGCCTACCGCTGCGGACTCAAATGCCTGCGCCAGCATGACGGCGAAGCCATCGACGACACCGCCCTGGTGGAAGACCACGCCCCCAGCGCCGACGACAACGACGACCGCGAACTGCGCGACTGGCTGGACAAGGGCATGGAACGGCTTTCGCCGGACCAGCGCCTGGTGGTCGAACTGGTCTACGGCGTCGGCCACAAGCTCGAAGAAGTGGCCGACATCATGCAGTGCCCGGTTGGCACCATCAAAGCCCGGCTGTTCCATGCCCGGGTCAAATTACGCAATGTGCTGCCCGGCCTGGCCGGCGGCGCCCCTTACACGGAGACCATGCAATGAAGACGTTTTTCATCGCGCCTGGCAAGGAATGCTCGCACGCCTGGGAATTGATGCCGGCGGTGCTGCTGGACAGTGCCACCGAAGAAGAAAACACCTGGCTGATCGCGCACGTGGCCAAGTGCGCCTCGTGTAGCGCCGAATTTGCCCAACAGAACCGCCTGCGCCAGGCCCTGGCGCTGCCATCGACAGTGAAGCTGGACCCGAACGCCGGTCTGCAACGCCTGCTCGGCCGCCTGGATGCACCGGAGCAGCACAGCGCACCTGCGCGCGCGCCCGCAGCACGCCGCTCCGGCAGTTGGACGGTCCGCGCCCTGGCCGCCGCCGCGCTGGTCCAGGCCATCGGGCTGGGCGTGATGGGTGTCAAGCTGGCCTCGCCCGCGCCATCGCCATCGCACGACTACCGCACGCTCAGCAGCGTCGCGGCCTTGCCGGTGCCGCAGGGCGCCATCCGCGTGGTGCCGGACGCAAGGATGACCGTGGCCGACTGGGACCGGCTGCTGCATGCGCAGCAGTTGCAGGTGGTCGGCGGCCCCAACGACATGGGCGCCTACACCGTGGTGCCGGCCGCACCGCGGCCCCCGGCGCCACCGCAGCAGACCGTGCAGCAACTACGCGCCACCCCGGGCATCCGGCTGGCGGAGATCGTCTCGGCCCCATGAATCGCCTGTTCGCCATTGGCCTGATCGCCGCGTTCGCCGGCCTGGGCGCGCCCTCCAACGCGCACGCTGCCGCAGCCCTCCAGGCGCCGGTGACGGACGTTGCCGGCACACCCACGCCGCTGGCCGATGCGCAAACGCCCGACAGCAGCCGCGACATCCTGCTGGCGGTGGCCAACCCGCTCGCCGCACCGCCGGCCCGCGCCGGCTCCAGCCTGATCGGCTACGCATCCAGCTATTACGGCGCCGGCCAGAAGGCTGCCGCGCGCATGGACAGCATCAAGCAGCGCTACAAACTGCGCGAAGTCTCGGCCTGGCCAATCATCTCGCTGGGCCTGTATTGCGCCGTGCTGCAACCGCCGCCGGGCGTGTCGCGCGATGAACTGGTCAGTGCACTGGCCGACGACGAAGGCGTGGAGCTGGTGCAGCCAGTGCAGGATTTTTCGGTGTTCTCCGCCGATGCGTCGGAAAAGACGACCTCGCTGTCCAGCTACAACGACCCGTACGTGGACATGCAGCGCGGCTTCATCGACACCGATGCCGCCAGCGCGCAGACCGTGACCGAGGGCCGCGGCGTGGTGATCGCGGTCGTCGATACCGGCGTGGACACCGACCACCCCGATCTGAAGGCGCGCATCCGCGACGTGCACGATCTGGTCGACGACAAACCGGTGAAGACCAGCACCGATTCGCACGGTACCGAAGTGGCCGGCATCATTGCCGCCGGCAGCAACAATCACCAGGGCATCGTCGGCATGGCACCCAAGGCCATGCTGAGTATCTACAAGGCGTGCTGGTACGCGCCCACGGTCGGCGCCACCGCACGCTGCAATACCTTCACCCTGGCCAAGGCGCTGGCGGCGATCGACAACAGCTCCGCGCGCGTGATCAACCTGAGCCTGGGCGGCCCCGCCGATCCACTGCTCAGCAAGATGCTGCAGCAGCTGGTGCAACAGGGCCGCATCGTGGTGGCGGCAATGCCACCGAACGGGCGTCTGGATGGCTTTCCCAATGACGTACCCGGCGTGCTGGTCGTGCGCAGCAGCAGCGCGACACCGGCCATGCCCGGCGTGCTCAGCGCGCCGGGCAAGGACATCCTGACCACGCAACCGAACGGACGCTACGACTTCACCTCCGGCTCGTCGATGGCCACCGCACATGTCAGCGGCATGGCCGCGCTGCTGTTGTCGCTGCAACCATCGATGGATGCCAAGGCGTTGCGCGAACTCATGCAGCGCACCAGCAAGGTCTCCGACGGGCAGTTGCAGGTCAACGCCGGCGCCGCAGTGCAGGCGCTGGCATCTCACGCCAAACACTCCAACTGACGGCACCGGCATGGCCAAGTGGATTCCCTTGTGGCTGCATCGACTCAGCTCGCCGCCGACCTTCTATCGTGTCGCCGGCAGCGTGCGCCCGTGGGCGCTGGGGCTGGCCGCGCTGCTCGGCGCGGTCGCAGCCTACGGCGGCCTGGTACTGGCACCGCCGGATTACCAGCAGCACGATGCCTACCGCATCATCTTCATCCACGTGCCCAGTGCCTGGATGAGTCTTTTCATCTACGCGGCAATGGGCGTCTCGGCGTTCATTGCGCTGGTGTGGCGAATCAAGCTGGCCGAGGTGGTCGCCATGGCCTCGGCGCCGATCGGCGCAGCCTTCACCTTCATCACCCTGTGCACCGGGGCACTCTGGGGCAAGCCGATGTGGGGCACCTGGTGGACCTGGGATGCGCGGCTCACCTCCGAGTTGCTGCTGCTGTTTCTGTACCTGGGCGTGCTGGGCCTGTACCACGCCGTGGAAGACCGCCGCCAGGCGATGCGCGCCGCCGGCTTGCTCGCACTGGTGGGCCTGGTGAATCTGCCCATCGTGCATTACTCGGTGGTGTGGTGGAACACGCTGCACCAGGGGTCCACCGTGCGCCTGCTCGGCCCCTCCAAGATGAGCGCAGACATGCTGTGGCCGCTGCTGACCATGATGCTGACCACCAAGTGCTATTACGTTGCGAGCCTGTTCGGCCGCGTGCGAGTGGAATTGCTGGCACTGGAAAGCGGAAAGGACTGGGTCCGCCGCATCGTGTTGACGGAGCGCACCGCATGAGCACCTTTCTGGCGATGGGCGGCTACAGCCAGTACGTGTGGACCGCCTACGCATTGTTCGTGCTGGTACTGCTGGCCGATCTTGCAGCGCCCTGGCTGCGCCGCCGCCGGCTGCCGCGCGAACTGCGCGGCCAGTTGCAGCGGCAGGCACCGCGGCGTGTACGCGATCAACCGGCACCGGCACTGGAGCGCGACGCGCCATGAACGCCACGCGCAAGCGACGTCTGTGGCTGGTGATCGGCGTACTGGCCGCCGCCGCGCTGTCCGTCACGCTCATCGTGTTCGCTTTGCAGCGGAACATGAGCTACCTGTTCACCCCAAGCCAGGTCCGTGCGGGGGAAGCCGCCGGTTACCAGCAATTCCGGCTCGGTGGCATGGTCAAGGCCGGCTCGATCCAGCGTGCCGGCGATTCGCTGAAAGTCAGCTTCACCGTCATCGATAAAAACGCGGCGACCCAGGTGGAATACACCGGCACTCTTCCGGACCTGTTTCGCGACAACCAGTCGGTCATCGCCAACGGGCGCATGCAGGGCGGGCGCTTTGTCGCCAACGAAGTGCTGGCCAAGCACGACGAGACCTACATGCCGAAAGAGCTGAAGGATGCGATGGCGCAGGGCCACCTTGGCAAGCCGATTTCCGCCACCGTCGCACCGCTGACCGCACCGCGTTGATGCGCTTGCGGTCATTGCCACGCACGTCGATGACTTCCTCTTTCCATTTCACCTTGCGATCCGCCCATGACGCCTGAACTCGGCCAGATCGCACTGATCCTGGCACTGCTGTTATCGCTCGCCCAGGGCGTATTGCCCCTGATCGGTGCGTGGCGCGGCAACACCGCGTTGATGGGTATCGCGCGGCCTGCGGCAGTGGGCCAGGCGGTGTTCGTGTGGATGGCGTTCGGCCTGCTCGCCTGGTCGTTGTTGTCGCTGGATTTTTCGGTGGGCTACGTCGCTGCCAACGCCAACATCGCCCTGCCCTGGTACTACCGCGTTGCGGCGGTGTGGGGCGCCCACGAAGGCTCGCTGTTGTTGTGGATCGCCATCCTGTCCACTTGGACGGTGCTGCTGACCGCCTTCAGCCGGCACCTGCCGCAGCACTTCGCCGCCCGCGTGCTGGCGGTCCTGGGGTTGATCTCGCTGGGCTTTCTGGCCTTCATCCTGCTGACCTCCAATCCGTTCGGGCGGCTCTCGCCGATTCCGCTTGATGGCAACGAACTCAATCCGGTGTTGCAGGACCCGGGCATGACCTTCCACCCGCCAGTGCTGTACACCGGCTATGTCGGGTTTTCGGTGGCATTCGCATTCGCAGTGGCGGCATTGCTCGGCGGCGAACTGGAACAGGCCTGGGTGCGCTGGGCGCGGCCGTGGACCAATGTGGCCTGGGCCTGCCTGACCGCCGGCATCGTCGCCGGCAGCTGGTGGGCCTATGCGGAACTGGGCTGGGGCGGCTGGTGGTTCTGGGACCCGGTGGAAAACGCCAGTTTCATGCCATGGCTGGTCGGCACCGCATTGATCCACTCCCAGGCGGTCACCGAAAAACGCGGCAGCCTGCGTGCATGGACCATCCTGCTGTCGATCCTGGCGTTTTCGCTGTCGTTGCTGGGCACCTTCCTGGTGCGCTCGGGCGTGCTGACCTCGGTGCATGCGTTTGCGGCCGATCCGCGCCGCGGCCTGCACATCCTCGTTTTTCTGGTTGCCGTCGTCGGCGGCTCGTTGCTGTTGTATGCACTGCGCGCGCCCAAGATCGCCAGCGGCAAACCGTTCGCCGCTGCCTCGCGCGAAACCGGCATTCTCGTCGGCAACCTGCTGCTCACCGTGGCCGCGGCCATGGTCTTGCTGGGTACCTTGTTCCCGCTGATCGCCGACGCGTTTGCGCTGGGCAAGGTGTCGGTGGGGCCGCCCTATTTCGGCCTGCTGTTTCCGCTGCTGATGCTGCCGGTGGTGCTGTTGCTGCCGTTCGGCCCGTACCTGCGCTGGGGCAAGGCCGAAGCCGCACCGTTGAAAGCACTTGGCACGCGCGCCGGCATCGCCGCAATTGCGTGTGCCCTGGTCGGCAGTGTGTTTGCCGATGGCCAGGCCAAGGCGATCGCCGGCATGGGCGTGGCCGCATGGGTGGCTGCGGGCACTGCGCTGTACATGGTCAAACGCTGGCGCGACATGCCGCGCGGGCGGCGCTTTCCGGCGGAAATGGCCGGCATGCTGATCGCACATGCGGGCGTGGCGGTGTTCGTTGCCGGCGTGCTGGTCTCCGAAAGCCTGTCGGTGGAACGCGATGTGCGGCTGTCGCCCGGCGAGTCGGCGCAGATCGCCGGCTACAGCTTCCGTTTCGATGGGGTGCAGTTGGTGGATGGGCCAAACTGGAAAGCCGAACAAGGCAGCGTGCAGGTCAGCCGCAGCGGCCAGCTCGTCGCGCAACTGCATCCGCAAAAACGCCTGTACAGCAGCGAGCGGATCCAGACCGAATCGGCGATCGATCCCGGCATCGCCCGCGACCTGTATGTGGCCCTGGGCGAGCCACTGGACGATGAGCACATCGAAGACGACTGGACGCTGCGGCTGTATTACAAACCCTTCATTCGCTGGATCTGGGCCGGCGGCCTGCTGATGATGCTCGGCGGTTTTGTCAGCGCCTGCGCACGCCGCTTTCGTGCGCCGGTGACTGCACACACCGCGGCCGCCTCTTCGGCGCAACCAGCGCTCGTCATCGCACAGGAATCGCACCCGTGAATCGTCTGCTGCCCTTGCTGGGCTTTGTGTTGCTGGCGGCGCTGTTCGGCGTCGGCATCCTGCGGACCATGCAGCACAATCCGCGCGAGGTGCCATCGCCATTGCTCGGCAAACCGGCACCGGCGTTTTCGTTGCCGCGGCTGGATCTGCCCGCGCAACGCGTCAGCCGTGAGCAGTTGCTGGGCAAACCCTACGTGCTGAATGTATTCGGCAGCTGGTGCGCCGAATGCGTGCACGAACATCCGGTGTTGATGGCCCAGGCCAGCCGGCTTGGCGTGCCGCTGATCGGCTACAACTACAAGGACGTGCCCGCCGATGCCACCGCCTGGCTCGCGCGCCTTGGCAACCCGTATGCAGTGGTGATCGCCGATGAAGCCGGCCAGACCGCCATCGACTTTGGCGTCTACGGTGCACCGGAAACGTTCCTGATCGATGCCCAAGGCATGATCCGCTACAAGCACATCGGCGTGCTGACCCCGGATACCATCGACGACGAGTTGCTGCCGGCCATCGCCGCGCTGCGCAAGGGCACACCGTGATGGCCTCGGCGCTTCAAACACGCGTGTTGCATTGGCGCTGGCATTGGCGCGCGCACGGCCGCCGTGTGCGTTTGTTGCTGGTGTTGTTGCTTGGCATGCTGCTGGCGCCCTCGCTGGCGGCGCAGGCCGTGGACCCGCTGCCGTTCAAGAACCGCAGCGAAGAAGCACGCTTCCAGCGCTTGACCGCGCAACTGCGCTGCCTGGTCTGCCAGAACGAAAACCTGGCCGATTCCAACGCCAGCCTGGCGCGCGATCTGCGGCATCAGGTGTTCGCGCAACTGCAGGCCGGCAAGAGTGATGCGCAGATCAAGCAGTACATGGTCGATCGCTATTCGGATTTCGTGTTGTACGACCCACCGGTCAAACGCGGCACCTGGCTGCTGTGGTTCGGGCCGGCGCTGATGTTGGCTGCAGGTGCCGGCGTGGTCGTCCACACCATGCGTCACCGTGCGCGTGCCGGGACGCCGGTGGCGCCGCAAGGGGAGGAAGAATGGTGATGGCGGGTTTTTATATCGCAAGTGCCGTGCTGGTGGCGCTGGCCTTGCTGCTGTTGCTGGCACCACTGCTGCGCCGCACCACCGGCAGCGGTGATGCACGCTACCGCTGGGCAATTCTGCTAGGACTGGGCGTGCCGCTGGCCACGGCGGGCTTGTATCGGCTGGTGGGCGCGCCGGAGGCGATCGTGACGCAGGTGTATGCAGCGCAGCCAGCCCACATCGTCCCACTGCCACCGTCTGCGGCTGCGGGGCAGGCGCAATCGGCAAGCAACACTGCCGATGCGCAGGCGCAGGCGCTGGATCGCTTCATGCAGCAAGCCAAGACATTCGAGCAGAACGACCGACCCGCCGAAGCGCGCGAGGCGTATGCACAAGCGCTCAAGATCGCTCCCGATATCAGCGCCGCCATTGTGGGCTGGGTGGCGGCGGACATGGCCACGCGCGACGATTTCGCCATCGACGCCGCATCGCGCACACGCTTGCAGCAGGTTATCGCACGCGAGCCGGACAACCAGCGTGGGCTCTGGTTGCTGGGCATCAGCGATTTTCAACAGCAGGACTTCGCCGCAGCCACTGCGCACTGGCGGCATCTGCACGGTTTGCTGGAAACCGGATCGCCCATGCAGAAGGCGGTGGCAGACAAGATCGCGGTGGCCGAATCGATGGCCAGCGCGCGGCAGTCCGCGCGTGGCACGCGCTGAGCAACGCCCCCTGCGTGCTGCGGTCTGATTGCGATGGCCGCAACGCAGTGCAATTGCACAGCGCGTGCAGCATGCCAAGCAGCCGGGTCACGCGATAGACGCGGCACCTGGCGCAAACACTCCGCCTCAGCGCATCGCACAATCAAGCGCGACGCATCGTGCCGTGCAGTGGCGGCAAATCGCCGTCATCGCATTGCAGTCTCTCGCGCAACCTTGCCAGCTGGAGTGCAGCCACCGAAAGACCGCGCAATCGCGAGACAAACAGCGCGTGACCCGAGAGCGAAAGCGACCACTCGTACACGTCGCTCCCATGCAGCATCCACGTTCAACTGGTTTGCCACATCGCGCCAGCCGTGCTCAGACCGAAGGCCCCAGCACATCGTGCAGCTTTCCGCTGAACTCGCCCAGCGTGAATGGCTTGGCGATCATGCTCATGCCTTCGCCGAGAAATTCGCCACGGTCGCGCGCCGTTTCCGCGTAGCCGGTCATGAAGATCACCGGCAGATCGCGCCGCGACTGCCGCGCGATCTCGGCCAATTGGCGTCCGTTGAGTCCCGGCAGGCCGACGTCGGTGACCAACAGGTCGATCCGGCGTGGCGAGGCAAGAATCGGCAGCGCCGCGTCCGCGTCCGCCACCACGTCGGCCTGGTAACCCAGCTCACTGAGCAGCTCGGTGACCAGCAGCCGCACCTGCTCGTCGTCTTCCACCACCAGCACCTGCTGGCCCTGCCCTGCCAGCACCGCATCGCTCTGCGTCTGCGGCACTGCGGTTTGCGCCGCAACCCCGGCGGGCAGATACAGGCTGACCGTGGTGCCCGTGCCCGGCTGCGACTCCACCCACACCTGGCCGTTGGACTGCTGCATGAAGCCGTAGATCATCGACATGCCCAGGCCGGTGCCCTGGCCGATCGGCTTGGTGGTGTAGAACGGCTCGAACACGCGTTCAAGCACGTCGGCGGGCATGCCGGTCCCGGTGTCTGCGACCGACACCACCACGTAACTCCCCGGCGCTAACGCGATGCCACGGCCGAGTTCCAGCGGCTGATCTTCCACCTGCAGCTGCCGCGTTGCGATACGCAGCTGCCCACCGTCGGGCATGGCATCGCGCGCGTTGATGGCCAGATTGATCAGGGCGCTTTCCAGCTGATTTTCGTCAACGTATGTCTGCGGCAGTTCCGCACACAGATCGATTTCCAGACGCACCGATTCGCCCAGCGTGCGCGCCAGCAACTCCTGCAACGACGCCACCAGATCGTTCAACTGCAGATCCCGCGCCTGTAGCGACTGACGCCGCGAGAATGCCAGCACGCGCTGGGTGAGCGCAGCTGCGCGCAGTGCCGAGGCGGAGGCCACATCCAGAAAGCGACCCAACCCTTCGGTGCGCCCCTGGTCGATGCGCAGCCGCGCCAGATCCAGCGCAGACAAGATGCCGGTGAGCATGTTGTTGAAATCGTGTGCAATGCCCCCGGTAAGCTGGCCTACCGCTTCCATCTTCTGCGCCTGGCGCAATGCCGCTTCGCTGGATTCGCGCGCCAGCATCTGCTGTTGCAACTCGGCGGTCCGTTCGGCCACCTTCATTTCCAGCAGGTTGGCCTGTTGCTGGATCGATTCCAGCGCCAGCGCACGCGTGGTCACATCGGTGGCGAACACATGGAACCCATCCACCTTGCCGTCTGCGTCCAGGCGCGGCATGTAGCGAATTTCCGCATCGCGGCGCCGGCCATCGGCATGCGGCCAGCTGGTTTCGATGGTCAACGTCTGCCCGGCCAACGCGGCCTCGATCCAGGCGCGGCGCTCTTCGACCACCGCAGGCCCCACCACATCCGCCAGCGGCCGCCCGATCACGTTGGCAGGCGGCACACCAATCCAGTCTTCGTAAGAACGATTGGCAAAGCGGTACACCAGGTTCTTGTCGATGAAAGCGATCAGCACCGGCAGCGCATCGGTCACCCGGCGCAGTTCGGCCTCGCTCTGCGCCAGCGCGGCGCGGCTTTCGGCCAACTGCGCCAGCTGGTCGCGGATGACGAACTGCTTCTGCCGTGCGCGCAAGGCGGTGGAGATGGCGCTCAGCAACGAGGCCGAGCTCAGCGGCCGCTCCAACTCGATGACGTTGGTCATCTCCGCTGGCAGGCGCACCTGCCGGCGGTTGTGCGCACCACGCGGCGTGCGCAACAACACGAACGGAATGTCCGACCAGGCCTGCTGGCCTTGCAGGATGTGCGACAGCGCATGCAGGTCGCCACGGATCGCTTCTTCGGTCAGCACCACCACGCCGGAGCCATCGTGCAGGTCGCCTGCCAGCGCGTCCAGCGTGGTATAGACCCGGCGCGCTAGCCCCCGTTCGCCAACGATGCCGGCAATGCTCTGCGCATCGCGGCCGAATGGCGCGATGATATGAACGATGGAGCCGTCCGCGTCACAGATAGTCAAGGGGACGATCCAGCAACGGGCCGTCGTCTCCGACAAACTGCGGCGTACCGGTCAGCACGCCGTAGAACTTCTCCAGCGGCTCGCTCAGCTGCAGACCGCTGCTGCCGATGCGCAGCTCGCGAATCGCATCTTCGTGTGCGCCGCTGCGATTCTTGAGCACCGACAACGCCTTGCGAATGCGTCCTTTCGCCTCGAAAAAGCGCAGCAGGATGACGGTGTCGGCCATGTAGGAGACATTGAGGGTGCTACTGGTCGCCATGCTGCCGACCAGCCCCTGCTGCGGGTTGATCAGGAACGTGGTCACCCCGCTCTGGTTGAGATACGACAACAGCTCGTGCATCTGCAACATCAGCTGCTTTTCCTGCGGCATCGACGCCAGATACCCGTTGAGACTGTCGATCACCAGAATGCGGCACGCGCGCTGCTCCACGCTGCCGCGCACCGTCCAGGCAAATTCGCCCGGCGTGACTTCGGCCGGATCCATCTGGTGCAACTCCAGCAGACCTGCATCCATATATTTGCGCAGATCCATGCCCAGGCCCTCGGCGCGCTTCAACAAGGTGCCGGTGCGCTCGTCGAACTCCAGCACGCAGCAATGCTCGCCGCGCTCGCACGCGGCAACCACGAACTGCAGAGCCAGGTTGGTCTTGCCCGAGCCGGCTGGCCCGGTCACCAGCGTGCTGGTGCCGCGCAACGGGCCGCCATGCAGCAATGCATCGATGCGCTCCACTCCGCTGCCTACCGGCTCGCCGACAAATGGCACGTGGTGGTCGGAGGCGATCAAACGTGGATAGACACGCAGGCCGCCGGTGACGATGGCCAGATCGTGATAGCCAGCGATGAAATCCACACCACGCAATTTCTGCACCTGCAACCGGCGCCGCGCCGCGCCGAACTCCAGCGTCATGCGCTCCAGCGAAATCACCCCGTGGCACAGGCTGTGCAAATGCGCATCCCGCTCGCCATGCTCGCCGGTGAGATCGTCCACCAGAAACACCGTGATGTTGCGCGGCGCGAAATATTGCTTGAGCGCCAGCACCTGGCGCCGATAGCGCAGCGAATCCTGCGCCAGCAGGCGCAACTCGGACAACGAATCGAACACCACCCGCGTCGGCTTCACCCGGTCCACTTCGGCCTGGATGAGCTTGATGGTGCCATCCAGCTCCATCTCCCACGGATGCAGGATGGATTGCTGCCGCCCTTCGCCGAGGAAGGCCTCTGCAGAGGCCAGCTCAAAAATATGCAGGGACTCCAACGACCAATGGTGCGAGGCAGCGACTTCACTGAGCTCTTCGATGGTTTCCGACAAGGTCACATACAGGCAGCTCTCGCCCTTGGCCGCACCATCCAGCAGGAACTGCAGTGCAAGCGTCGTTTTGCCGGCACCCGGCTGGCCCTCAAGCAGGTACAAGCGGTTGGCGGGCAGCCCGCCACGCAAGATGGTGTCGAGCCCGGTGCTGCCAGTGGTGATGCGGTTTGCGATCATCGGCGTCACGTTCTTCATAGAGCTGAATTTAACACGCGCGCGTTATTCGCCGGTGGGCGCGACTGAACTGATCAGCTTGCTTTGCTTGACGTGATTCACGGCATCGCTGCTGCAGGTATCGCAAATCACTGGAATTGCGGTGTTTTTCGATCACCTGCCGGCGTGGCGCATGACATTGGCAGCAGCGGTGAACGCATCGTCGTGCAACATCCCACGCCACCGTCACGCAGGCGCGCCTAACGTGCATCTCGAAGCATCGCAGCATTGCGATCGCTCGAGGACCGCAGTGGCTCACGCATTACCCAACGCACGCATCCTGTTGGTCGAAGACGACGACGCAATCCGCGAAATGGCTGCAGACATTCTTGGCGACGAGGGCTACCACGTGGTGGCGTCTGCCGACGCCGAACACGCGCTGACGCAGCTCACCAGGGCATGTCCATTCGATCTGCTGCTATCGGACATCTGCCTGCCTGGCATGAACGGGCGCGACCTTGCCGATCAAGCGCGCATGCTCTACCCCGCGCTGCCCATCGTCTTCATGACCGGCTACGCGGGCGAAATCGCCAAACGTGCCGACTTTCTGGATACCGGCATGCGCCTTTTGACCAAGCCATTTTCCTTGCGCGAACTGCTGGGCACCGTACAGACCGCGCTCTAAGCAGACGCAACCACGTCTGCACCCCGCATCTGTCCAGCGGCTTGCACGGCACATGCATGTCTCAAGCGATGAATGTCGGTGCAGCCAGCCACTCGCACCCGCAACGCTTAGTGGGCGCGACGCTCCAGCAACTGCGCCACCCGCCGCTCCAGCTCGATGGCCTGGAATGGCTTGGTCAACACCTCCATGCCATCGTCGAGCTGCCCCGCGCCCACCGCGGCGCTGGCCGCATAGCCGGTGACGAACAGCACCGGCAATGCAGGACGCGATTGCCGCCCGGCATCGGCAACCTGACGCCCATTGAGGCCGCCGGTCAGGCCGACGTCGGTCACCAGCACATCGATGTGCTCTTGCGAGCGCAAGCGCTCCACCGCCGCACTGCCCTCGGCAGTTTCGATCACGCGGTAGCCTGCTTCGGTGAGTACTTCTGAGATCAAGACGCGAATCGCGGTTTCGTCCTCCACCAACAACACGGTGCGACTGTGCGCAGCGTTGCGCTGCAGCGGCGCATCGGCAGGTGCCACCTCGTCTTGCGCCAGCACGCCGGTGAAACGCGGTAGGTACAAGGCCATGGTGGTGCCTACGCCCACTTCCGAATCGATGCGCACATGCCCGCCGGATTGACGGGTGAACCCATAGATCATCGACAGGCCCAACCCGGTGCCCTGGCCGATGGGCTTGGTGGTGAAAAACGGTTCGAACACCCTGGCCATGACCTCGGCCGTCATGCCGGTCCCGGTGTCCTGCACGCTCAGGCACACGTAATCGCCAGGCGGCAGCTCCAGCTGCTGCGCGGCAGCGGCATCCAGCGCGCGGTTGTGCAGACTGATGGTGAGCTGCCCACCATCGGGCATGGCGTCGCGCGCGTTGATACACAGATTGAGCAGCGCATTTTCCAGCTGCGGCGCGTCCACCAGCACCTGCCATGCTTGGTCCGCCGGACGCAGCTGCAGCGCGATCGACGGCCCCAGCGTGCGCGCAATGATGTCGTGCATGCCACGCACCAGCGCTTCCACATCCAGCGCGGTGGGCGCCAACGTCTGCCGGCGCGAAAACGCCAGCAGCCGCTGGGTCAGTGCGGTGGCACGCGCCGCGCTGGACTGTGCCATCTCCACATAGCGCTCCAGCCGGTCGTATTTGCCCTGTTCGATGCGCGTCTGCAGCAGTTCCAGGCCGACACTGATGGCGGTGAGCAGATTGTTGAAGTCGTGCGCCAGCCCGCCGGTCAGCTGCCCCACCGCCTCCATCTTCTGGCTTTGACGCAGCTTCTCTTCGGCAAGCAACAACGCCGCGCTGCGTTCGCGCACGCGCTCTTCCAGCGTCTCGGTGAGTTGACGCAGCTGCTCTTCGGCCACGCGTTTGTCGGTGATGTCGGCAGAGGTGCCGAACCATTCGGCGATCTGCTCGCGCTCATCGAGCAACGGAATCGCGCGCATCAAGGTCCAACCCACATGCCCATCTGCACCGAGCACCCGGTATTCCACATCCACACCAGACTTGGTGGCAGTCGCCTGCGCAAGCGCTTGCGCCAACCGCGCACGGTCGTCCGGGTGCACCATCGCCTGCCAGTCGGGCGTGGCCGACACCGCATCGCTCAGCGCACCATCGCCCACCAGTTGGCGCAATTGGCGCCAGCAGACACTTGCGGAAAAAATCGATTGCGACGACGCGCGCACCAGTGCGTCCAGGCGCCGCTCGCTCTTTTGCAGGGCCTCGCTGGCCAGCCGCTCGGCGGTGCGGTCGCGCAGCACCTTGACGAACCCGATCGCCTCGCCGGTCTCTTCGCGCAACACCATCAGCGAGCCATTGGCCCAGAACCGCTCGCCGGATTTGCGCACGTGCCAGCGCTCGTCCATGCCGCTGCCGCTTTCCAGCGCGGCAGCGGCCTCGATCAGCATCTGCCGCTGCTCGACGTCTTCCGGAGTAAAGGTGCGCTGCAGCGTTTGCCCGAGCATCTCGGCCTCGCTCCAGCCCAGAATGCGCCGGGCACCTTCGTTCCACGACGTCACCCGCCCGTGCATATCGGTGGCGATGATGGCGTAGTCCATCACGCTGTCCAGGATCTGCCGGTTGCGCACTTCGGCCTCGCGCACCGCGCGTTCCAGGCTGATGCGGTCGGTGATGTCCAGACCCTGCACGAAGATGCCGGAGATGGTGCCATCGGCGCCTGCGATCGGCTGATAGACCAGATCCAGCAAGCGTCGCTCGGCGGGACCACCCGGTACCGCTTGCACGATGTACGGCAGCGCATTGGCCGAAAACGCGCGCCCGGACTGGTACACCTCGTCCAGGCGACGCACATGCCCCTGCTCCACCGCATCCGGCAGCGCCTCGGCCAACGGCCGCCCGATCACGTCGCGGTGGCCGATCAGACGCGAATAACACGGGTTGGCGAACTCCACCCGATGCTGCGGCCCGCTCAGGAACGCCATGAACATCGGCGCCTGCTCGAACAGGCGGATCAGGCGCTCGTGTTCGTCGGCCAGCCGCGCCTGCGCCAGCTTGCGCGCGGTGACTTCGTTGGTGACACAGAACGCGCCGCCCACCCGGCCATCGTCCAGGTAGATCGGCGAGAACGAGAACGTCCACCAGGTCTGCTCCGGCACGCCGTAACGGTTCATGCCGATGGGCACTTCCTCAAAGCGCGACGCCTGCCCAACGAATGCCGCCTCGATCGGCTCGCGCACCGCCTCCCAGGCATCGGCCCACAGCACGCGCAGCGGCGCGCCCAGCGCCTGCGCCTGGCGCGGCCCCAGGATCGGCGTGTAGGCGTCGTTGTAGAAAAAGGTCAGCGCATCGCCCCACACCACATACATGCTTTCGGGCGACCCCAGCATCAGATCGACCGCGTTGCGCAACGGCGATGGCCACTGTGCGGTAGGTCCCAGCGGGCTCGCCGCCCAGTCGTGGTTGCGCACCGCCTGCGCCATGACGCTGTTGCCGTGCGGAAATCCCGCGTTCATAGATGGCGCACCCGCAGTGCATCCACACGTAGGTCGCCGCTCCAGCACGCGCCGCGCACGACTGAGGCGTCGCCTGCCGTGAGCTTATCCATCACCCATCCGTACATCATGTCCAACCGTTGAGAAGACCAGGTCGCCGCAGGCGCATGACTCGTCGGCAAGACCAAGCGGCGCGCGGTCGCCCATCATCTGGCCTATGGCAGGTGGCGTCCAGCCACACCCGTCCGAGGCGACTGAACCAGGCAGCTTCCACACCTGCGTTTGCGGCTGCACGCCACGGCCGGTACGGCCATTGGCCTGCGCGCATGGAGCCGTGCCGTCTTCGGCAGCACAGCGGCGCGATATCGCCTTGACAGCCAAGCCGCCAGGCTTGCGCGCGTTGCCACGCGGGGCTGACCGCCATGCCGCACTGCAGGAGACGTAACATTGCCCGATGGCCCCCAGAGCAACGCACGGTCGTCCAAATGCTTGATCCGAATGAACTCATCCATCCGCAGGCTGCGGTCGCGCCAGGCTACCTGGCCAACCATGCGG
This sequence comes from Xanthomonas sp. D-36-1, assembly GCF_017746155.1. Lineage (NCBI taxonomy): Bacteria > Pseudomonadati > Pseudomonadota > Gammaproteobacteria > Lysobacterales > Lysobacteraceae > Xanthomonas > Xanthomonas sp. D-36-1. The sequence continues at coordinate 5,861 of NZ_JAGHWR010000036.1, read as the reverse complement.
CGCGGGTCTTCAACCGTCTGGTCGACGCCCGACTGCGGCCGCATGGCGTGTCGCTGGCGCTGATCGGCCCGATCATGCTGCTGTCCTGGAAAGGCCCGATGCTGCAACGCGACCTGGTCATCGCCTCGGCCGTGAAGCAGCCGGCCATGGTGGCGCTGCTGGACAAGCTGGAGGGACTGAAGCTCATCAAGCGCACCCCGACCCCGCAGGATCGCCGCGCCGCGCTGGTGGCGCTCACCGCCCGCGGGCGCAAGATTGCCGAACTCGGTGGCCAAGCACTGCTGGGTATGAACGCAGTGGCGCTGGAAGGCTTTTCCACCGACGAGGTGCAGCAGACCGTCGCGTTGATGCACCGGCTGATCGCGAACATGGAGCGTCACGGGCAAGACGTGTAATATCACGCCTGATATTTCCTGCCCAGGGTGACTGCAATGCCGCGTCGCATCCTCATCACCGGCGCCAGCATCGCCGGCAACACTGCCGCCTGGACACTCGCCCATCGCGGCTTCGATGTCACCGTGGCGGAGCGCGCCACCCGGTTTCGCGATGGCGGCCAGAACATCGATGTACGTGGTGTCGGCCGTGAGGTGCTGCAACGCATGGGCCTGGAGCGGGCCGCGCTGGCCCAGGGAACCGGCGAAGAAGGCACCGCCTGGATCGACGCGCACGGCCAGGCCGTCGCCACCTTCAAGACCGAAGACGTCAGTGGCGATGGCCCTACCGCCGAACTGGAGCTCTTGCGCGGCGATCTGGCCCGCCTGCTCTACGATGCCGCGCGCAGCCATGTGACATATCGCTTCGGCGACCGCATCGCCAGCATCGAAGACGCTGCCGGCAGCGATGCCGCAACCGTCACCTTCGAAAGCGGATGCAGCGAACGCTTCGACGCAGTGATCGTCGCCGAAGGCGTGGGCTCTTCGACGCGCGAACAGGTCTTCCCCGGGGAAAACGATCCGCGCTGGATGGATCTGACCATCGCCTATTTCACCATCCCGCGCAGCGCCGACGACGACCGGCTGTGGCGCTGGTACCACACCACCGGCGGGCGCAGCATCTCGTTGCGACCCGACCGGCACGGCACCACGCGCGCCATGCTCTCGCTGCAGAAACCGCCCGAGGGCGAACAGGACTGGAGCGTCGACGCCCAGAAGGCCTACCTGCACGAGCGCTTTGCCGACGCCGGGTGGCAGGCGGCGCGCGTGCTCGCTGGCATGCACGGCACCGACGATTTCTACTTCGATGCCCTACGCCAGGTGCGCATGCAGCGCTGGCACAGCGGCCGCACCGTGCTCACCGGCGATGCGGCCTGGTGCGCGACGCCACTGGCCGGGATCGGCGCCACCCTGGCAGTGACCGGCGCGTATGTGCTGGCCAACGAAATCGCCCAGGCCGACACACTGGACGCGGCCTTCGCGGCCTACGCCACCGCCATGCGCCCGATGGTCGAGCAGGCCCAGGGCGTGCCGAAGATCGGCCCACGCCTGATGAACCCGCATAGCCGGCTCGGCATCCATCTGCTGCATGGCGCGCTCAAACTCGCCAGCCAGCCAAGCGTGCAGAACCTCGCTGCAAAGTGGATGACGCCAGCGATCAAGGCGCCGGATCTCTCGCGTTATCCCTAAAAGCGCCGTTGACAGGCGCCGGTGCGCCGCGCGCGGCAGCGCCGCCCCCGCGAGCGAGGAGATCGCTCGGCACCCAGTGGACAGCCCCACCAGCACCTGAACCGGCCGACGCTACGGCTTCAGTTCCAACGCTAGAGGTCGCTAATGAATACGTCGAGACACCACTGGAGCGGCGGCCGTTGCGCTGGCTCCTGCGGTGTCGCGTGCGCATTCGTCTCCCTGCAGTTGCCGGGACTCCCCCGCTCTTCCGCCAGTCGGAACACCGATCGAACCCCTATGCATTTCTTCCCGCATCTGCGCATTGGACAGCGCCTGGCCCTGGGCTTTCTCGCGATCATCGTCTTGATGGTGATCCTGACCGTGGTCGGCATCCAACGCGTTCGCAGCATCGACCAGCAGCTCACTGCCATCAATGAAGTCAACAGCGTCAAGCAGCGCTACGCGATCAACTTCCGCGGCAGTGTCCACGACCGCGCCATCGCTTTGCGCGATGTCGTGCTCATGGACGACCCTGCGAACCGCCACGCCGCCGAGCAATCGATCGACAAGCTCGCTGCCGATTACGCACGCTCTGCGCAACCGCTCGACGACATGATCGCCAGCTCGACCGATGCGAAAGAGAAAGACATTCTCCGGCAGATCAAGGCCATCGAGCAGCGCACCCTGCCGCTGATCGCGCAAGTGCGCGCGTTCCGCGATGCGGCCGACAAGGCGCAGGCACAACAGCACCTGCTGCAGCAAGCGCGACCGGCCTTCATTGCCTGGCTGGCCAGCATCAACGCCTTCATCGATCTGCAGGAAGCCAAGAACCGCCAAGCCGCCAGGCAGGCCGTTGCCACCGCGCGCGGCTTTGCGATGCTGATGGTGATGTCCACCGTGGTCGCCCTTCTGCTGGGCGCTGCCATCGCGTTTTTGCTCACACGCAGTGTGGTGCTGCCGCTACGCCAGTCGCTGCGCCTGGCCCAGCGCATCAACGACGGCGACCTGCGCAGCCAGGACGCAGCGACCGGCAACGACGAATCCGGGCAACTGCTGCGCGCCATGCAGCAGATGCAGCGGCGCCTGCAGGAAGTGATCTCCGCGCAACGCAGCATGGCTGCGCGCCACGATGCCGGCGAAATCAGCTACCGCACCGACGCACGGCGTTTCCCCGGCGAATATGGCGACATGGTGCAAGACACCAATGCACTGGTGCACGCCCACGTGCAGACCCAGTTGCGCATGACCGAAGTCATGGGCAGCTACGCGGTTGGCGATCTCACCCAGGACATCGAGCAGTATCCCGGCGAAAAATCGGCCATCACCGCCACCATGCAGCAGGTCAAGCGCAACCTGCAGGCCATTAACGCGCAGATCCAGGAACTGACCCAGGCCGCCTGCGCAGGCGACTTCGCGCTACGCGGCAAGCCAGAAAGATTCGAGCACGACTTTCGCCTGATGGTGGAAAACCTCAACACCATGATGGCCACCTCCGATACCAACCTGGCCAGCTTCTCCGCGCTGCTGCGCGCGATCGCCGATGGCGACCTGACCGTGCGCATGTCCGGCAATTTCCACGGCGTGTTCGCCTCCATGCGAGACGACGCCAACAGCACCGTGCACCGCCTCACCGACATCGTCACCCGCATCCAGACAACCTCCAACAGCATCGGCTTCGCCGCAGAAGATATCGCCAGCGGCAATCAGGAGCTGGCGCAGCGCAGCGAACAACAAGCCGCCAGCCTCGAAGAAACCGCCGCCTCGATGGAAGAGCTGACCTCCACCGTCAAGCAGAATGCAGAGCACGCCGCCCGCGCCAACCGGCTCGCACGCGGCGCCGCCGCGATCGCCACGGAAGGCCGCGACGTGGTCGGCCAGGTCATCGAACAGATGTCCGGCATCGAAGCCGCTTCCAGGCGCATCGCCGACATCATTTCGGTCATCGACGGCATCGCCTTCCAGACCAATATCCTGGCCCTCAACGCCGCGGTGGAGGCCGCACGCGCCGGCGAACAAGGCCGCGGCTTCGCCGTCGTCGCATCGGAAGTGCGAACGCTCTCGCACCGCTCCTCGGATGCAGCAAAAGAAATCAAACGGCTCATCGACGACTCCGTACAACGCGTCGCCGACGGCTCCACACTCGTGCACAAGGCAGGCACCACCATGGGCGAAGTCGTCACCAGCGTCCAGCACGTCACCGACATCATGGCCCACATCTCCGCGGCCTCGCAGGAACAAGCCGGCGGTATCGAACAGGTCAATCACACCATCGCGCAGATGGACGAGAGCACCCAACACAACGTGCGCCTGGTCGAAGCCGCCAGCACCGCCGCGCACGCGTTGGAACAGCATTCCACGCAACTCACCCGCGCAGTGGAAGTCTTCAAGGTCCATGCAACGGTGCTGTGAGCCCGCGCGATAGCGTTCGACGCACAAGCAACGGTCGCGGCGATCGTCTGGGCGTGGAGTTACCGCAGGCGCCTATTCGGCGGAAAACAGACCAACCTGCCGCGGCGGATAGATCAGATCGCGCCCAACCGGGCGCGCATCGGCATTCAACTGATGCGGCTGCACCGCGGTCTCGCCAAGAATGTGCAGCACCTGCCACCGGCGGTGCAGCAACAGATCGGCAATCAAGCGGCGATGGCACTGCCACCAGAGCGCTTCGGCGCACATCAGGGCCGTACGCCGCTCCCGTGCCATGGCCGTCGCCTGCTCCAGCCCGGCGCCGAAGTCGGTGCTGGTCATATGGTCGGCATAGCCCTGAAACGCCGCGTTGCGCCACGCGCCATTAGGCGACCCGGGCTGCGCCTTGCGACGTCCACCCAGCGCGGGCAGCCACAGATAGCGCACCGACGCCGCGTCCAATGCCTGCGCCATCGTGTCGCCGGCAAACCAAGGGTAGCGGCGCGAGCCCGGAAAGCGCCGCACATCCACCAATGCCTCAATCCGATGCGCGCCCAACCGCGCAACGAACGCTTCCCAGGTCCTGGTGGAATGACCGATCGTCCAGAGCATCCCGGCCGCATCGCCAGCGGCCTGCAGCGCAGGTGCGTCGGTGTTGATCAAGGGAGAGGTGTCATGCATCGCAGCAATAGCTAAGCGGAGTGGCAATACAGCACTATCACTGCCGGCGCCCACAGCAAGTGATGGACAGGGGCTTATGCCCACACGCGGATCTGGCTCATCTGCGTTTTTAGCGCGTGCAGTTCCCGTAGCAGGGTGAGCGCTGCTCGCTGCAGATCGTCCTGAAAGCGATAGCAGCGATGCAGGTGTCGGCAGCGCGACAACCTACACTGCACGGTCGAGCGCGCCGCTGAGTGATCCGTGCGCTGACACATTGATCGTCAGGACGACCGTCGCACCGAGTGTGGGACAGCGGATGGGACGAGCGGCGTGCGTGGCGGAACGTCACGGCGCCTCAGCGATTTCAACGACGTATGGCGGAGAGAGTGGGATTCGAAGTAACGCGCCCTAACCCACTGATCTGCAAGCAAAACAAAAACCGGATTGTGTCCTAGTGTGTGTCTGGCAAGTTTAGGGTTGCTGACGAGTAGCGGCAAGAGTGAAGACCTCAGCCGCAGATCAGGGCAACACCAAAAGATCTCCCTTTGGCGCTAATCGCCCCGCCCCCACCAAGGCCTCACAGCGATCAAGAATGACCCGGCGAAGTTGTGGGCTCGTGCTCTTGTAGCCGAGCTGCCGAGAGACCATCGTCACCAACTCCTCAGCCTTCGCGCCCAGATTGTCCTGCACGACCTTGATCAGAGCCGAATCGATTTCGGAGGGAGGCAAGAATTCTGGGCGGCGCAATGTCAGGGACTCGACTATCGAGCGGTCCCGCACGCGGACCTGTTTCCCTGGAATGGCCAAGAAGTCCTTGTCGACGATCTGCACACCACCCATCGACACTACCGACCCAATCGCATCCTCAACAGCTTGCTGGATGCGCGAACCTGCGCGCTGCAAGCCCCAAAGCGTCCGGGCGCGCGTCACGATCTCGCTGCGATGAATGGGGCTTTCTATTTCAACGATCTGCCGCACGATGGTTGCGAGTTGCCCTGTTGGCACCAGATGCAATTCGAACTGATTGCTTGGCACAGCAAAGGTCGCCTCGATGTAAGGCTCAGTGTCCGGAGGACTTTGAGCTTCAATGAGCCCCATCTCGGTCACTTCACCGCGATCGACGGTTAGGATCTCAACCGGCACCGCACGGTGCGAAGGCTTGGGACTGGGCTCTAAGGAAACTCTGAACAATCC